>JANPMR010000119.1:0-11906 GCA_031427055.1 Rubrivivax sp. | reverse complement strand
GCCTGGATGCCGCAGACCTCTTTGAACTTGACCGCTGCTTCCATCGCGATGGGCAGCCCGGTGCCGCGGCCGATGACGTACAGGCGGTCTGCGCCTTGCAGTGCGTCGACGCCCGCGCTCCAGTCTTGCGCCCATGCCTCGTCCAGCGCCGCCGGCAGCGCGGCCAGCGCGGCCGCGAAGGCGGCGTCCTGCTCCCAGCTTGAGGCCAGCGCCGCGCCAGCCACGAGCTGGCAGATGTAGCTCTTGGTGGCCGCCACGCTCAGCTCGGGCCCGGCGTGCAGGCCGACGGCCACGCGGCTGGCTTGCGCCAATGGCGACGCGGTGTCGTTGACGAAGGCGACGGTGCGCGCGCCTTGCTCGCCGATGTAGCGCATGGGCGCCACCAGGTCCGGGCTCTGGCCGCTTTGCGAGAAGGCCAGGGCGACCAGGCCGTCGCAGACCAGCCGGCTCTGGTACAGCGTGACCAGCGACATCGGCAGCGAGGTCACCAGCCGGCCCAGCCGCGCCATCACCAGGTAGGACATGTAGTGCGCGGCGTGGTCCGAGCTGCCGCGGGCCACCGTCAGCAGCGACAGCGGCGGACGGTGGCGCAGATCGGCGCCCAGCGCGGCGAAGGTGGCTGCCTCGGTGGCGAGCAAGCGCGCCACGGCGGCGGGCGCCTCGCCGGCCTCGAGCAGCATCTTCGACGCCGGGGCGCGCAAAGGGCCATCAAGGCGCGAGTTCAATGGTCTCTCCTTCGATGATCACGCGCTGCAGTTGCAGCGTCTTGGGGTCGAGCAGCACGATGTCGGCGAAAGCGCCGACCGCAAGGCGCCCACGCTCGGGCAGGCGCAGGTAGTCGGCGGCATGGCGGCTGACGCGCGCCGAGGCCTCGGCCAGCGGCAGGCCGATGGCCACGAGGTTGCGCAGCGCCTGGTCCATGGTGAGCGTGCTGCCGGCCAGCGTGCCGTCGGCCAGGCGCACGCCGCCCAGGCACTTGGTGACGGTCTGGCGGCCCAGGCGGTAGTCGCCATCGGGCATGCCGGCGGCCGCGGTGGCGTCAGTCACACAGAACAGCCCGGGGATCGCGCGCAGCGCGGCGCGGATGGCGCCGGGGTGCACGTGCAGCAGGTCGGGGATCAGCTCTGCGTGCTGCGCATGGGCGAGTGCGGCGCCCACCGCGCCGGGCGCGCGGTGGTGCAGGGCGCTCATGGCGTTGAAGAGATGCGTGAAGCCGCTGGCGCCGCGTTCCATCGCCTGCACCGCCTGCTCATAAGTGGCGCCGCTGTGGCCGATCTGCACCCGCATGCCGGCCTCGACCAGCGCCGGAATCATGGCCAGGCTGCCCGCGACTTCGGGCGCCACCGTGACCAGGCGGATCGGCGCGATGGCGTGCAATTCCAGCAGCTCGGCCAGTGCCGGTGGCCGCGCAAAGGCGGGCTGCGCGCCGAGCCTGTCGGGGCTGATGTAGGGGCCCTCCAGGTGCACGCCCAGCACGCGCGCGGCGCCGCTCGCGCGCTGCGTGCAAGCGGGCGCCAATGCGCGCAGTGCGGCCTCGATGTCGCCCATCGGCGCCGTCATCGTGGTGGCCAGCAGCGCCGTGGTGCCATGGCGCGCGTGCTGACGCGCGATGGTCTGCACCGCATCACCAGCGTCCATGGTGTCGGCGCCGCCGCCGCCGTGCACGTGCAGGTCGATGAAGCCGGGCAGCAGCAGCGGCAACGTGCCGGCGCGCGCCTCGTCTTCGCTCGCGGCCACGCCGGTGATGGCCGCGATGCGTTGGCCGTCCAGCGTGATCGTGCCGCGCACGAAGCCGTGCGCGGTGAGCACGTGCCCCGAAACGCGCCTCACGCTGCGCTCAGCCCTTCATCGCCATGCCCAGCCGCTCGATGGTGGCCTTCTCGGCCGCAAAGCTGTCGCGCGCAAACTTGGTGTAGTCGTCGGTGTTCATGTAGATCACCGACTGGTCGTACTTCTCGAAACTGGCCAGCACGGCGGGGTCTTCCAGGGTCTTCTTGAAGGCGTCGTGCAGGGTGCGCGTGATGGCCGGGTCCATGCCCTTGGGGCCGCAGACGCCGAAGGGCGAGTCGCTCACGGTCTTGTAGCCCAGTTCATCCAGCGTGGGCGCGTCGGGCCAGCGCTTGGTGCGCTTGCTGCCGTAGGTGGCCAGCAGGCGCAGTTTGCCGCTGGCCACGTGGGGGGCCCAGCCGGTGGCGTCGCTGGCAGCCATGATGTGGCCGCCCAGGATGGCCTGCATGTTGTCGGCGTTGCCCTTGAACGGCACGTGGGTGAGCTTGATGCCGGCGCGCTGTGCGAACTCTTCCATCGCCAGGTGCGGGCTGGTGCCGATGCCGGTGCTGCCGTAGCTGAACTTCTCGGGGTTGGCGCGGGCGTAGGCCACGAGGTCGGCAATGCTCTTGATGGGGCCGTCGGCCGGCACCACCAGGCCAAAGGTGTAGCCGGTGAGGCAGGCGATCCAGGTGAAGTCTTTCAGCGTGTCGAACTGTGTCTTCTGCATGTGCGGGATGCGGAACACGCCGTGCGGCAACTGGCTCAGGACGTAGCCATCGGGCTTGGCGTTGACCAACTCGTTGGCGCCCAGCATGCCGCCCGCGCCGGGCTTGTTGTCAACGATGATGGGCTGGCCCAGCGTCTTGGCCGCGCTCTCGGCCAGCGCGCGAATCACGGCGTCGGTGCTGCCGCCCGCCGGCCAGGGGCAGATGTAGCGGATGGGGCGGGCCGGCCAGGCCTGCGCCAGCGCCAACGAGGGCAGGGCAATGCTGCTGGCCGCGGCGGCTGCAGTGGCCGTCTGGACGATGAATTGGCGGCGGGTGGGGCGCATGGTCGGTCTCCTCGGGTGACGTGTAGCGGGGGTGTGGATCAGTCGGCCTTGGCGCCAGAGTCCTTGACGACCTTGGCCCACTTGGTGATCTCGGTGGCCTGGTAGCGCGCCAGCTCATCAGGCGTCGAGATCCAGGGCTCGAGGCCCAGCGCCTTGAGCCGGTCGGCGACCTCGGGGATGCCAAACACGCGCTGCATCTCAAGGTTGACGCGCGTCACCACGTCGCGCGGCGTGCCGGCGGGCGCAAACATCGCAAACCAAGTGGTGGCTTCGAAGCCCGGTACGGTCTCGGCCACGGTTGGCACATCCGGCGCCGCGGCCGAGCGCTTCGCGGTGGTCTGCGCCAGCGCGCGGATCTTGCCCTCTTTGGCCATCGGCAGCGCCGAGGGCATGTTGTCAAACATGAGCTGGATCGAGCCGCCTACCAGGTCGGGAATCGCGAACTGCCGGCCCTTGTAGGGCACGTGCTGCATCTTGGTGCCGGTGAGCGACTTGAAGAGTTCGCCCGACACATGCACCGAGGTGCCGATGCCCGGCGAACCAAAGCTCAGCTTGTCGGGGTTGGCCTTCATGTAGACGATGAGCTCGGCGACGCTCTTCACCGGCAGGTCGTTGTTGACGACCAGCAGGTTGGGCGCCGAGGCCACGTGCCCCACGGGCGCGAAGTCGCGCACCATGTCGTAGGGCATCTTGCTGTAGAGCGCGCCGTTGATCGAGTGCGTGCCCACCGTGCCCATCACCAGCGTGTGGCCGTCGGCCGGCGCCTTGGCCACCATCTCGGCGCCGATGTTGCCGCCCGCGCCGGGCTTGTTGTCGACGACGATGGTCTGGCCCAGTTGCGCGCGTTCGGCAAACAGGCGTGCCAGGATGTCCGGGGCACCGCCGGGCGGAAAGGTCACCACCAGGCGGATGGGCTTGGTGGGGTACGCGGCCTGCGCGGCGGCGCCGCCGGCCAGGGCAACCAGTGCGGCGCACATCGCCGCTTTCAGCATCAACTTGCGGTTCATCGTGTCTCCAGACAGGGCGCCGAGCGGGCGTTCGATCCAGCATACGTGAAGTGACGGGCGCCGCCTGTGCGAACAAGCCCGGGGGCGGGTGCTGCGCTGCCGGCGGGCTGGCTGTCCTTGGAAAGTGAATGCCGGCGCATTCGATGATTCACAATCGTTGCGCGACCCTCACCCAGATCGACGCCTTGTTCAGAACCCTGCGCGCCCAGTACCTGCTTGGCAGCATCGCCACCTTTGTGGTGATGGTGAGCCTGCTGCTGTGGAACGCGAACCGGCTGACGGCCCAGGCCAACGAGGATCGGCTCAATGCCGAACTGCAGGCGATTGCGCCGCTGCTGGTGGCCGCCATCGGGCCCTTGCTGGCCAGCAGAGACTACGCGGCGCTCGACGACCTGGTGCGCGAGAACACCGCCGGCGGACACCTGAGCTTTCTCGAGGTGCTTGACGCGCGCGGCAAGCTCACCGCCGCCTCGGGCAACAGCGCGCTGGCGGGCGCGCGCATCAGCAAGCTGCCGGTGCTGCTGGCGGGCCAGACCATGGGCGAGGTGCGCTTTGGCATCCCGACGGACCTGCTGGTCGCCGCCCAGGCCAAGCTGCTGCGCGAGAGCATCACCATCGCCGTCGGCGTGCTGCTGCTCGGATCACTGGTGCTAGCGATTGGCGCGGCCTGGATGAGCCGCGGCCTGACCCAACTCTCGCTGGCCAGCCGGCGCGTGGGCGCGGGAGACTATGGTGTGCAGTTGCCGAAGAGCCCGCTGCGCGAACTCGACGAAGTCTCGCGCGCCTTCAACCAGATGACCGCCGCGGTGCAGGCGCAGATGGCCGAGTTGCAGGAACGCGAACACGCGCTGCGCCGCACTTTCGACACCCTGTCCGAGGGTCTGCTGCTGCAGGACCGCGACCGCACCGTGCTCGACTGCAACGAGGCGCTGCTGCGCCTGTACCGCGTGCGCCGCGATGAGTTTGTGCGTGCCGATGCCAGCCGGCACGGCATGCGCGCGCTGTGGCCCGATGGCAGTGAAATCGCGGCTGAAGACCGGCCCACGGCGCGCGCGCAGCGCACCGGCCAGCCGCAGCGTGACGTGGTGTGCCAGCTGGTGCGCCGCGATGGTGAGGTGGTGTGGACCAGCGTCAACGCCACCCCGCTGATGCGAGCCGGGGCCCACGAGCCGCATGCGGTGCTCGCCACCGTCACCGACATCACGCGCCACGTGCTCGCCGAACAGCAACTGCGCGCCGCCAATGACGTGCTCGAGGCGCGGGTGCTCGAGCGCACGGCCGAACTGCAGCGGGCCAAGGAAACCGCCGAGCAGGCCAGCCACGCCAAGACCGATTTCCTGTCGCGCATGAGCCACGAGCTGCGCACGCCGCTCAACGCCATCCTCGGCTTCTCGCAACTGCTGGGCATGGCGCGCCCGGCGTTGGGCGAGCGCGAGCGCCAGCAGGTGGGCCAGATCGAATCCGCCGGCTGGCATCTGCTGGGCCTCATCAACGACGTGCTGGACCTGTCGCGCATCGAAGCCGGCGCGATGAGCACCTCGGCCGAGGCCGTGGAGCTGGGCGATCTGGTTGCCGAGACGCTGCCCATGGTCCAGGCCATGGCCGACCAGCGCGCCGTGGTCATCGACACGGTGGCGGGCCTGCCCGGTGGCGCCTGGGTGCTGGCGGACCGCATCCGCCTCAAGCAGGTGCTGGTCAACCTGCTGAGCAACGCCGTCAAGTACAACCGGCCGCATGGGCATGTCGCCGTCACGGTCAGGCCGGCCGCCGGCGGGCGGCGCGTGATCGCCGTGTCCGACACCGGGCGCGGCTTCACGCCCGCGCAGTTGCAGCAGCTCTACCAGCCCTTCACGCGCTTCGTGCACGAGGGCCAGGTCATCGAGGGCACGGGCATCGGACTCGTCATCACCCAGCGGCTGGTCGAGTTGATGGCCGGGCGCTTGCAGGTCGAGTCGGTCGAAGGCGCGGGCTCGATCTTCCTCGTCGACTTGCCCGCCGCCCAGGCGCCGGCAGCAGCGGCCGGGCAGCCCGTGCCAGCACCCGATGCCGCCGCCGACGATGCCGGCCTGCGGCGGGTCTTGTACGTCGAGGACAACCCCTCCAATGTCGACCTGCTTCGCCAGGTGATGTCGCTGCGGCCGCAATGCCGGCTGAGCGTGGCCGCAGACGGCCTGTCCGGCCTGGCGCTGGCGATGACCGAGCGCTTTGACCTGGCGATCATCGACATCGACCTGCCGGGCATCGATGGCGTCGAACTCTGTCAGCGCCTGCGCTCGCACGCGCCAACGGCGGCGCTGCCCCTGCTCGCGCTCAGCGCCAACGCCATGCAGTCCGACATCCGTCGCGCCATGCAGGCGGGTTTTGACCAATACCTCACCAAGCCGATCGACGTGCCGGGCCTGCTGGCCGAGATCGATCGATTGCTCGACGCCGACCGAGTGATCGCCGCCTGAACCGAAGGGACGCATCCGATGAAATTGATGAACTCGAACGCGCCGCGCCGCCGCACTCTGCAGGCCGCGCTGGCCCTGGCCGCTGCGCTGGCTTGGCCGGCCGGCATGCGCTCGGCACTGGCGGCTGCAGACGGGCCGCTGCGTGTCGGTCTGGCGCCTTACCTCTCACCCGCCGCCTTGCTGGCGGCCTTCCGGCCGATGCGCGAGCACCTGGAGCGCACGCTGGCGCGCCCGGTCGAGATGGTGACGGCCAAGGACTTTGCTGCGTTGATCGAGGCCACGCGGCGCGGCGACCACGACCTGGTGCTGGTGCCGGCGCATCTGGCAGCGCTGGCCGTCGCGGACTGGCGATTCGAACTGCTGGCAACCGCCAACGAGGCCGTGACCGTGCAGGTGCTGGTGCTTGCCAGCGGCCCGATCAAGACCGTGGCCGACCTGCGCGGCGGCAAGGCGGGCATGCTCGATGCCATCTCGCTGACGGCCACCGTGGGCCGGCAGTGGCTGCAGGAGCAAGGCCTGGCCTCGGCCGTCACGGCGGTGGCACTGCCCTCCATCAACAGCGCCATGATCTCGCTGGACCGCGGCGAAGTGCAGGCCGTGGTGGCCGCGGCCTCGCAGTTGTCGAACCTGCCCGCCACCACGCCACGCACCGAGCGCGTGCTGGCCACCGTGCGGGACATCCCGGGGCCGGTGTACGTGGCGCACCCTCGGCTGACGCCAGCCGAGGTGGCAGCCGTGCGTGCCGCGCTGCTGGCCTTTCGCCCCGATCCGGCGCGGCCGGTGGGCGCCGCGAATGCGCAAATGCGGGCGGTGACCGCGGCGCAGTTGGCCTCGCTCGGGCCGTATGTCGTGCAGGTGCGCCGAGCCTTGGCCGCCAACCCTTGAGCGTCCAAGCTGCAGGGGCCATTGATGCCTCAAGTGGAGCGTCCGGCACGCCGATAAAGGATCAGGTCCACCCGCACTTCGCCCACGCCTGCCCGACATGTTGAAGAAGATCGCCGTCCGGCAATTGCGCATGGGCATGCACCTGCACAAGCTCGAAGGGGCCTGGATCCAGCATCCGTTCTGGAAGGCGCGCTTCGTCATCGACAGCACGGCCGACCTGTTGCGCCTGCACGAGTGCGGCGTCGAAGAGTGCTGGATCGACGACGCGTTGGGCCTGGACGTGGCCACCGTGGTCGCGCCCGCCGCCCCGGCCGCCGCCGCGCAGCCCATGCCAAGCGCGCCACCGCCGCGGCCGCGGCCGACGCGACCCGTGCAGCCGTCAACCGAGATGTCGGCCGAGATGAAGCAGGCCTCGGCCATCTGCCGCAAGGGCCGCGAGGCCGTGGTGGCCATGTTCAACGAGGCACGCATGGGTCGCACCATCGACGCCAAACTGTGCCTGCCGCTGGTGCAGGACATCGCCAATTCCGTCGAGCGCAACGCTGGCGCGCTGGTCAGCCTGGCGCGTCTGAAGACCAAGGACGACTACACCTACATGCACTCGGTGGCGGTGTGCGCGCTGATGGTGGCGCTGGGCCGCCAGATTGGGCTGGACGCCGACGCCTGCCGCGCCGCAGGGCTGGCCGGGCTGCTGCACGACATCGGCAAGGCGGTGGTGCCGATCAACATCCTGAATAAACCGGGCAAGCTCACCGATGACGAGTTTGTCGTCATCCGCACGCACCCGGAACGCGGCTTCGCGCTGCTCAAGGAAGGCGGCGGCGCCACCGAGCCGACGCTGGACGTGGTGCTGCACCACCACGAGCGCGTGGACGGCACCGGCTACCCCAAGGGCCTGTCGGGCGACGAGCTGTCGCAGCTGGCGCGCATGGGTGCGATCTGCGACGTCTACGACGCCATCACGTCCAACCGCCCGTACAAGGCGGGCTGGGATCCGTCCGAGTCGATCGCGCGCATGGCCTCTTGGAAGGGCCAATTCGACGAGACACTGTTCGGCGCCTTTGTGCGCAGCCTGGGCATCTACCCGACGGGCTCGCTGGTGCGCATGGAATCGACCCGGCTGGCCGTGGTGTGCGAGCAAAACGCGGGCATCCTGGTGGCCCCGGTGGTGAAGGCCTTCTTTTCCACCAAGTCGCAGATGCACATCGAGCCGCTGCGCATCGACCTGTCGCAAAAGGGCAGCACGGATCGCATCGTCGGCCGTGAGCCGCGCGAGGTGAACGGCGTCATCCGCTTCCCGCACATCGACGAACTCTGGGCCGACCCCGAGGCTTTGCGCCGCGCCCGCTGAGCGCCGCCGCGCGCCAAGGAACAGCCAAGGATCACAGCCAAGGATCACCCCGCGCCGGCGCCTACACTGGCCCTTTGCGGTTGCAGTTGCAGTTGCAGTTGCGGAAGCGGGAGCGAGTGCATGAAGGTCTGGATCACCACCGCAGCCTTGGCCCTTGCGCTGGCTGCAGCCGCGCCGGCGCTCGCCAAGACCCTGCGCTGGGCCAGCCAGGGCGACACCCTGACGATGGACCCGCACTCGCAGAACGAGGGCCTGACCAACTCGATCAATGGCCAGGTCTACGAGACGCTGCTCAAGCGCGACCGCCAGCTTGTCCAAGGCCCCGGGCTGGCCACGCATTGGCAACAGACCGGGCCGCTCACCTGGCGCTTCACGCTGCGCCAGGGCGTCAGGTTTCACGACGGCACGCCGCTGACGGTGGACGACGTGGTGTTTTCGGTGCAGCGCGCGCAGCAGCCCACGTCCAACATTGCCGTCTACGCCAACGCGCTGGGCACGGCGCTGGCGGTGGACCGCCAGACGGTCGAGTTCCGCATGACGCGCTTCAACCCGGTGTTTCTGCAGAACGTCGACGCCGTGTTCATCATGAGCCGGGCCTGGTGCGAGAAGCTCAAGGTGACGCGGCCGCTGGACTTCAAGAACAAGGAAGAGAGCCCCGCCGCCTTTGCCGCCAATGGCACCGGCCCCTACCTGCTGGCGCTGCGCCAGCCCGGCATCAAGACCGTGCTCAAGCGCAACCCGGCCTGGTGGGGCAAGCTTGAAGGCAACGTCGACGAGGTCGTCTTCACGCCCATCGCGAACGACGCCACGCGGCTGGCCGCGCTTGTGTCGGGCGAGATCGACTTCGTGCTCGACCCGGCGCCGCGCGACGTGGCGCGGCTGCGCAACACGGCCGGCGTGAAGATCATCGACGGGCCCGAGAACCGCGTCATCTTCATCGGCATGGACCAGTTTCGCGACGAGCTGCTGCACGGCAGCCTGAAAGACCGCAACCCGTTCAAGGATGTGCGCGTGCGCCGCGCGCTGTATCAGGCCATCGACATCGAGACGCTGCGCAGCAAGCTGATGAACGGCCAGAGCGTGCCCACCGGTGGGCTCACGCCCAGCCCGCTGGCGGCTTACGGCGATGCGCAGATCGAGGCCCGCCTGCCCTTCGACCTGCCGCGCGCCCGCGCGCTGATGCTCGAGGCCGGCTATGCCGACGGCTTCGAGGTCACGCTGGACTGCCCCAACAACCGCTACGTCAACGATGAAGAGATCTGCATCGCGCTGGCTGGCATGTGGGCGCAGCTCAAAGTCAAGATCAAGGTCAACGCACAGCCGCGCGCGACCTGGTTTCCCAAGATGGAAAAGCTCGACACCAGCCTGTACCTGCTGGGCTGGGGCGGCGCCGTGACCGATGCCGAGACCACCTTCACGCCATTGATGCGCTCGCAGGGCGAGCAAGGCGTGGGCTTCTACAACTGGGGCCGCGTGCGCAATGAGAAGTTCGACGCGCTGGCCGTGGCCTCGGCCGCCGAGACCGACGCGAAGAAGCGCGAGGAGCTCGTCAAGGCGGCGCTGCGCGAATACCAGTCGCAGGTGCACCTGATACCGCTGCACCGCCAGATGATCCCCTGGGCGGCGCGCCAGAACGTCGATGCCGTGCACCGCGCCGACAACTGGCTCGAGATCCGCTGGGTGACGCTGCGCTGACGGTCCCGCGGCCTGCCAACCCCAGGGCAACCCGGTGGCGCGCGGCGCGCGCTGCCGCCACCATCGGGGCCTGCCCCATCCCGCAGTCGGAGACACCCATGACATCACGCACCCTGATCGCCGCCCTGGCCGCTGCCACGCTGGCCACCGCCACGCTGGCCACTGCCCAGACCTGCCCGGACAAGAACCTCATGTACTGGCAGGCCTTCCCGCCGGGCGGCGAGTCGGACCTCTCGGCGCGCCACCAGCAGGTGGTGCTGAAGAAGCGCTGCCCGGCCATCGACACCGTGATCCAGTACAAGGCGGGCGGCGGCGGCGCGCTGATGTGGGGGCAGATGAACCTGCTGCCCGGCGACGGCGCCAACGTCGTCGGCGTCAACCTGCCGCACCTGGTGCTGCAGCCGCTGGAAGGCAACGTTCAGTACAAGACGGAAGACGTGACGCCGGTGTATTGGTACCACTTCACGCCCGACGCCCTGGTGGTGCCGGCGCAGAGCGCCATCAAGAACTTTGCCGACTTCATCAAGCTGGCCAAGGCCGACCCGGGCAAGCTCAACCTGGCCGGCTCGGGCCTCAACAGCGCCAACCACGTGGCACACCAGCGCCTGAACCAGGCCTTCGGCGTGACCACCACCTACGTGCCCTTCAAGGGCACCGGTGACCTGGCCATGGCGGTGCTGGGCGCCCATGTGGACGGCACCATGAGCTACACCACCTTCGCCATCGGCAACAAGGGCAAGGTGCGCGCACTGGCCGTGGCGATGGAGCAGCGCCACCCGCTGCTGCCCGACGTGCCCACCTTCAAGGAGCTGGGCGTGGACTGGATCGACGGCGCGTACCGCGGCGTGGGCGTGCCCAAGTCGACCCCGCCCGAGGCCCGCAAGCGCCTGTCGGACCTGTGGGCGGCGATGAATGCCGACGCCGAGATGAAAGAGTTGGCGGCCAAGAGCGGCTTCGAGCTGGTCAACGTCGGCGTCGACCGCATGGATGCCTTCATGAAGGATCGCGCCAAGGTCTACACCGAGGTCGCCAAACAGTTGGGTCTGGGCAGCAAGCAGTGACGGGCGCCGGCTCGTTGGACGGCAGGGTGATGCCGCTGCCCGCATGCCATTGCCCTCATCGACACTTGAGTCGTAAAACGATTAACTGATCGATATGAACAAAGCCATCGTCACTGTGTCGCCCAAGTACCAGGTCGTCATCCCGCAGGCGGTGCGTGAAAGCGCCGGCATCGTGCCTGGCGCGAAATTGATGGTGGTGAATCTGGGTGATGTCATCCGTCTCCTGCCCGTCAAGCCCGCGGCCGCGTACCGCGGCATCGCGCGCGGCATCGACACGTCCTTGCCGATCGAGCGCGACCGCCTCTGACTGGCATCCAGGCCTGAGCTTGACGCAGCAGGGCGGCCTGGGCGAAGCCCACTCAACGCTGTCCAACCGGCCCTGTGCCAGGGGCAGCGGGAGGCACGGGGGCGAGCGTGACCGGAGTCAGAAGTTGCACGACGCCAACTGTGCCAATGCCGATGTGTTCTACGCCGTCGAGCTCAACACCCTAACGCGTCGCCCGCCGCCGCACCGCCTCGATGTAGGCCTGGCCATCGGGCGGCAGGCCGCTGCGCTGGCTGGCCCAGATCATCTCGCCCAGGCACTCCATCACCTCGTGGTGGGCCTCGTGCAGCGAGTTGCGCTTGGCCGCC
>JANPMR010000118.1:0-13968 GCA_031427055.1 Rubrivivax sp. | reverse complement strand
CGCCACCAGCGGCGCAATCAGCGCCTCGCCCTCGGCCGAGCCAGGGCTGACGGCGCGCGACACCGGCCAGGCGCGCAGCCACTCGGGCGGGCAGGGCGCCAGCAGCGGCGCCAGTGACGCCGCGTCCTGCTCGCCGCGGCTCAGCCACTGCGCCCACTGCTCGGGCGCCAGCAGCGCCGGCATGCGGTCGTGGATCGGCGCCATCAGCGCGTTGGCCGCCACCGTGACGATGCAACAGGTGAGCAGCCACTCGGCGTCGGCCGTCGACCGCCAGGCCTCGAAGATGCCGGCCATGGCCAGCGGCGCGCCATCGGCCGACGAGAAATACCAGGGCTGCTTGACCGGCTTGGCGCCCGCTGGTGTGTGCCATTCGTAGTAGCCGCTGGCCGGCAGCAGGCAGCGGCGGCGCCGCGCCGCCTGGCGGAACGAGGGCTTGTCGAACAGGCCGTCGGCGCGCGCGTTGTTGAGCTTGTGGCCGATGGCGGCGTCCTTGGCCCAGTGCGGCACCAGGCCCCAGCGCATCAGCTCGGCCACGCGCTCGCCCTCGCGCGTCTCGTAGACCACCGGCACGGCGGATTGCGGCGCGATGTTGTAGCGGCGCGGAAACGGCGTCACGCGCGTGACGCTGAAGCCCGAGACCAGCGTCTCGGGGTCATAGGCAAGGACGTAGCGGCCGCACATGGTGACGATGTTAAAGGGGGGGTGGGCGACTCCCCCGCCCGGGTGCCCCGGATGGGGGCCCGCCACGACTCCGACCTCGGGGCGATGGTCGCCGTGCGAGCGGGCGCAGACCATGACGGCACCCGATCAAAGGAGACGCCGCGATGAACATCCTCTCGTTCCTGCCCTGGTGCAAGCCCGCCGTCCATCGCGCCCGCCGCCGGCCGGTCGACCTGGACGCGCCAGTCGAAGCCGAAGAGGATCGCCCGCTGGGTTGCGGCTGGTTCGACTCCAGCCACGACCTCGAAGCAGGCCTGTTCGTGCGCGAGCATGCCGAGCCCGACACCTTGGCGCGCGAGCTGCCGCTGGCGATCTGGCTGGAGCTCAAGCTCCAGCGCTGCGCGGTGCACTAGGCCATGCGACCAGGCCAAGAGACTAGGCCGGGCGACTAGGCCAAACGGCCGGCCTGGAAGTCCTGCACCGCCTGCACGATCTGCTCGTGCGTGTTCATCACAAACGGCCCGTACTGCGCGATCGGCTCGCCCAGCGGCTGGCCGGCCACCAGGATGGCGCGCGCGCCCTCGGGCCCGGCCTGCAGCGCCACAAAGTCGCTGCCCGCCGTGTTGGCCAGGATCGCCATGCGGCGCTGGCGCACGACGGTGTCGGCCACCGAGAGCTCGCCCCGATAGACCACGATGAAGGCGTTGTGCGCCGCCGGCAATGGCTGCTCGAAGCGCACGCCCGGCTGCAGGTGGACGTCGAGGTACAGCGCCGCCGTGGCATCGCGCTGCACCGCGCCGGCCACGCCGCAAGCCTGGCCGGCGATGACGCGCACGGTGACACCTTCGCCATGCCACTCGGGCAGCTCGCTGCTGGCGATGTCGCGGTACCAGGGCTCGCGCATCTTGTCGCGGCCGGGCAGGTTGAGCCAGAGCTGAAAGCCCTCCATCGCACCTTCTTGCTGCTCGGGCATCTCGCTGTGGATGACGCCTCGGCCGGCCGTCATCCACTGCACGCTGCCGGGCACCAGCAGGCCCTCGTTGCCGGCGCTGTCGCGGTGGCGCATGCGCCCTTGCAGCATGTAGGTGATGGTCTCGAAGCCGCGGTGCGGGTGGTCGGGAAAGCCACCGATGTAGTCGCCCGGGTTGTCGGTGCCGAACAGGTCGAGCATCAGGAAGGGGTCGAGCCGGCGCTGCAGGTCTTGCGTCAGCAGCCTGGTGAGGCGCACGCCGGCGCCGTCGCTGGTGGCCTGGCCCTGGATCAGCCGCTCGACTTGGCGCGGGGTGGTGCGTGTGGTGTCCATGCAATCAATGTAGCCGCGCCCGGCCGCCGCTGCGTTGCGGGTTCTTGAAGACAGCGTTCAGTGGCCTCGGTGATAAGCTGCCGCGCTCGTCAAAACCACAGGAGCGCAAGCGCATGAAAGCCGTCTGGAAAGGCACCGTCGTGGCCGAGAGCAGCGACACCGTGGTGGTCGAAGGCAACCACTACTTTCCCGCTGAGTCGATCAAGCGCGAGTACCTGTTGCCCAGCAACACGAAGACGATGTGCTCGTGGAAGGGCCAGGCCAGCTACCACACGCTCTTCGTCAACGGCGACGCCAACCCCGACGCCGTGTGGACCTACCCCGACCCCATGGAAGCCGCCGCCCACATCAAAGGCCGCGTGGCGTTCTGGAAGGGCGTGCAGGTCGTCGAATAGGGCGCTGCGCACCCCGCGTGCCTGACGATCGACGCCGCGCCGCGCTCCGTATCATCGGCCCATGCGGACAGACCCCCAAGCAGCAGCGGCAGCGGCCCACACGACATGTTCGGCTGGCTGAAGGCGTTGTTTGGCAGCGCGCCGACGCGGTCAACGCGATCAACGCCTGCTGCCTCGGCCGCGAAGCCTGCTGCCCCGGCGGCCCCCGCCGCATCGCCTGCGCCGGTGGCCGCCACAGAGCCCATCCACGCCTTCGGACAACGGCGGCCGCTGGTCGGCCCCGGTGGCGGCGTGGTGGGCTTCGAGTGGCGCCTGCCGGTGGCGCTGGAGGAGCGCCTGCTGGCGCGTGGCATCGATGCCCTGGCGGCGCACTTTGCGGCGCTGCTGGCGGCCGCGGGCGAGGCCCAGGCGGCCGGGCGGCAAGCGCTGGTGCGCATCCCCGCGGGCCTGCTGGCCCGGCCCGGCGTCGCGTCCAGGGCCGTTGCCGGCACGATGGTGTTGCCCGAAGGCGCGCCGCTGCCGCCGCGCATCGCGCAGGCCCTGCGCGAGCGCGGCGTCAAGCTCGGCGTGCCCGACGGCCCGCCGGCGCGCGCGCCGCAGGCCGACTTCGTGGTGCTGCGCGCGGCCTCCGGCGGCATCGACACGCTGCTGCTGGCCGCCCAGCACTGGGTCGAGGCGCGGCCCGGCCTGACCCGCGTGGCGCTGGGCCTGGACAACATCGACGACCTGGAGCGCGTGCTGGGCAGCGGCATCGCCCTGGCCGGCGGCCGCTTCGACGCCAGCCGGCGCCAGCAGCCGGCGCGCCAACTCTCGGCCGCGGCGCACCGCATCTGCGTGCTGATCAATGACCTGGCGATGGACCGCGACACCGCCACCGTGGCCGACACCGTGCGCGCCGACGTGGCGCTGTCGTACCGGCTGCTGCGCTACGCCAACAGCCCCGCCATCGGCCTCACGCAGGGCGTCGAGACCGTGGAGCGCGCCGTCACGCTGCTGGGCCGCGCCGAGATTGGGCGCTGGCTGTCGGTGATGCTGATGTCGGCGGCCAGCGGCCGCCAGGCGTCGTCAGCGCTGCAAGAGCACGCCCTGGCGCGCGGCCGCCTGCTCGAAGCCCTGGCCACGCGCGCCGGCGTGGCGCGGCCGCAGAGCCTGTTCACCGTGGGCCTGATGAGCAAGCTCGACCTGCTGCTGCAGATGCCGCTGGCCGCGGCGCTGGAGCCACTGCGTTTGTCTGACGAGGCGCGCCAGGCGCTGCTGCAAAGGCAAGGGCCGTGGGTGGGCTATCTGGAGCTGGCCGACACGCTCGAAGGCGACGACGAGGCGCGGCTGACGGCACTGAGCGCGCCCTTTGGCGGCATGGAGGCGGTGCTGGACGAGGCCGCCAAGGCCTGGGGCTGGGCGGCGGAGGTGGCGGGCTTGCAGAAGGGGTGAGCGGCGGCGCTGCCAGCGATGCAGGACTCAGGCCAGACGTTCTTGAAGCGTTCAAATCCAGCGAGCATCTGACGCCATCTGTAGATATAGATATTGTCAATATATCAAGTAACGATAAACTCTATATGTATGCCAAAGACCGCCAGAGCACTTCTGCAACTCCCACCGGCGACCGCTGCCGCCATTGAGAAACTTGGCGCCGACCTGGCCGTGGCCCGCCTGCGCCGCAAGGAGTCCTTGAAGACCTGGGCACAGCGCATGGGGGTTTCGGTGCCCACGCTGCAGCGGCTTGAAGCCGGTGACCCGTCTGTCGGCCTGGGCATCGTCGCGACGGCGCTCTGGCTCATCCAGCGGGACGGCGAACTGAGGCATCTCGCGGCGCCCGAACACGACCAAGGGGCCATCGAGATGGACGTCCGTGCCGCCGTTGAACTGGGCCGCGCGCGCGCCCAGGCTTCCGCAGAGGCACGCCGGCGCACGAGGGCCGGGCCTGGCTGAAGTGAAGCCGCCCCAAGCTCACTTCGCTCGCGGCCCCCGAGGGACGCGTCAGTGTCTTCGGGCGGCCGGGCGCCACTGACATGCGCCTGGACGACCTGTCCCTCTGGTACCTGGGCGACCCGACTGCGCCGCGCTGCGTTGGTGCGCTGAAGCGGGTCGCGGCCGGCAAGGGCGTCTCCCTGCACTACGGCAAGGAGTGGCTGGCCAGCGGATTCGCGCTGAGCGAAGACCTGCCGCTGCGCGACATCGAGCACATGCCTCCAGGCCGCTTGGCAGCCGATGCCCCACGCGCGGTCGGCGCCGTCGACGATGCGCGCCCTGACCGTTGGGGCGAGAAGGTCATCCGGTTCGTGGACCGGCCTCAGCGTCTGTCGCTCATGGAGTACCTGTACTTCGCCGGCGACGACCGATTTGGGGCGCTCGGCGTGTCCACATCCGCCAGCACCTACAGCCCGCGAGCCGGGGGGCCGCTGCCACGGCTTGAGCAGGTGCAGCAGCTCAGCGAGGTGGTGGCCAAGATCGAAGCCGCCGAGCCCATCAGCGCGCTGGAGGCGAAGATCATCGCGGGTGGCGGCAGCCCGCTGGGGGGCGCCAAGCCCAAGGCGCTGATCGACGTCAACGGCGAGCAGTGGGTCGTCAAGTTCTTCAACAACGAGCCCGTCGACACGCCGCTCATCGAGCACGCGACGATGACGCTGGCTCGGCGCGCGGGCATCACGGCGGCCGAGACGCAGGTCATCCGCCTGGCAGGCGCGAACGCCATCGCTGTGCGTCGCTTTGACCGCGAAGGCGGCCGGCGGATCCACAGCCTCTCGGCAGGCACCGCCATCCGCGCGGCCACGGCGTCTGGCGACGAACCCGACATGGGCTATCCCGCACTGGCGCGGATCCTGCGCCGCGTCGGCATCACGCACGACGGCATCCACCAGCGCGATGCACGCGAGCTCTTCCGGCGCATGGTCTTCAACATCCTGGTCGACAACACCGACGACCACGAGAAGAACCACGCCCTGCTGGTCGTGAACCCGCTCGGCCACGGCCGCCTGAAGCTGGCGCCAGCCTACGACGTGCTGCCGACGAACTCCGGGCAGGGCCACCAGGAGTTCGTCTGCGGCGCGCAGGACCGGGATTCGACGCTCGAGAACGCCATGTCGCAGTGCGATGCCTTCGGCCTGCTGCCCGCCCAGGCCGCGGCCGAGGTGGCCGCCGTCATCGAGGTCGTGAACACATGGCAGCCGCACTTCGCTCAGGCCGGCGTGACGGCGCGCGACATCGAAAGCCTGGCGCTGCGCATCGACGGCGAGGCGCTGCTGCACCAGCGCAACGGTTTCGACCCGGTGCGGTTTCAGTTGGCGCCGGCGAGGCGAAAGCGGGCAGGTCCGTTTCGAGGCGGTTGAAATCCGCGCAAGACGATGTAGCCATGGGCCGGCGTGCCGCCGCAACGCTCACGGCGGAACATCGCCCCAACGCGTTGCTGTCCATTGTTGTGAATGCGACAATTGTCGTAACTGCAACAATGCACGACAACGATGAAGACGTTTGACGACATCGAGGTGCGCCGCCCGGCGCTGGCCAAGAGTTACCTGGGCTTGATCGATGCCCAGCCGGGCCGTCCGCTGGCCATGTTTGCGCCCCGCCGGGTCGGCAAGACCTACTTCCTTGATCACGACCTCGCGCCTGCGGCCAGGCAGGCCAAGTGGATGCCCGTCTACGCTGACTTGTGGCTGCAAAAGACTGCCCCTCTCGAGGCGATCAATCATGCGCTGGAAGAGGCGCTGGACGATGTCACGGTTCCGCGCAGCAAGGCGGCGCGGCTGGCCGCGACGGCGGTGCGCAAGGTGGGGGCGCTGGGCGCAACAGTGGACTTTGGAGACGAGCCCGCCCGGCGGCCGCTGCCGCCGACGCCGGAGCTGCGCCTGGACGCGCTGGTGGTGCGCCTGGCGGCGGCCGCGAACAAGCCGATCCTGCTGATGCTCGACGAAATCCAGGCCTTGGGTGATGTGGCGAACGGCGAGCAGGTCATCGCCACCCTGCGCGCAGTGCTGCACAAGCGTCGCGACATCCTCAAATCGGTGTTCACGGGCTCATCCCAGCAAGCCATGGTGCGCATGCTGTCCACGGCGGGTTCGCCGATGTACCAATTTGCGCAGCTGCTGGACTTTCCGGTGCTGGGCGACGAGTTTTTGCAGCAGCTTGCCAGTCACTTTGCCGGCGTCCATCCAGGCAAGTCCTTGCCCTTGCAAGACCTGCAGCGCGTCTTTGCGAGGATCGGCTTCAAGCCTGGGTTGATGAGGGACCTGGTGAAGTCCTTGTCGGCCGAAGGCCTCACGGACGTGGAGGCTGGCGTCAAGCGCTTCCTGCTCGACGACCGGCAGGTCGCGGGGTGGAGCGCGCTGATGGAGCCACACGGCCCCTTCGAGCGAGCGGTACTCGTGGCTGTCGCGCACGGGCTCCCGCCAATGGGCCGTGACACGCTGGATGCCCTGGCAAAGGTCCAGGGCGGCCGGCCTACGGTGGCCAAGGTTCGTGCGGCGCTCGAACGCCTGCGCCGCGCGGGCCTGCTGGCCAAGGCCGGCAGTGGCCCCACCGCGGTGGACGATCCCCTGTTTGCCGAATACTTGCGGAGCAAGCCGCTGGATTGACTGACGAGAGCCGACGGCATGTCGGTGCGGTGTGTTGGCGACTTGCGTGTTTGCGGCACCGCTAGCGAACGTTTGGCGCATGTCAGCGCTATACGCACACGCTTGTCCACCTCGGGCTCGAGTTGCCTGCGGTCACGGTGGGGGAGTTTGAGGTGACCACCAGGGCGTGGTGCGGAAATCTCAGGCGATGAACAGCCATTAGGCGTTACGTCGACAGCCTGGCGCTTGCGCTAAGATGGCGGGACGCACTTTCCTAGAAAGTGATGAAGCGTCTTCTTAGACTCTGTTTCGCGAGGCTGGCCGATATGCAAACCCCTGACAAGATGATCGATCACGGCACCCTGCGCCGCCTGGTCGACGCCGGCGCACACGTGGGCGCCGAAGTGGTTGCTGGCGCCAGCGGCTGGGGCGTGGTCATCAGCTACGGCCGCACCAGCCAGACTCTGGCCGCCACGCGGGGCGCACCACGGGCATGGCGACAGTTCGAAACGCTGGCCGGCTACTTGAAGGAGCTCGGCATCGTCGAGTACCGCGTCAACACGGCCGAGCTCGCGCCAGGTGCCGCGGTGCGCAAGCAGGCTGACAAGCGCAGCGCGACAGCCTCCGAGCGCATGAAGCGCGCCCACCAGGCCGCCGCGCACGACACGTGGTTCCGCGAGCAAGTCCAGGCCTCGATCGACGATCAGCGGCCGAGCGTTGACGATGACTTGGCCAAGAAGCAGTTCGCAGCGAAGCGGGTTGCGTTGGCCAACCGCGCCGGAGCCGCGAAGAAGGCAGACCATTGAACCGTCTGACCTGGCGGCCGATGGCGCTCGCAGATCGCGACCACATCATGGCCTACATCGCACAGGACAACCCGACGGCGGCGATTGACCTGGACCTAGAGTTCGAGGCCAAGGCGGAGAACGCCAGGCTGAGACCGAAGCTATACAAGGGTGGCCGGGTCAAGGGCACGCGCGAGATCGTCGTGAGGCCAAACTACGTCATGGTCTACCGCTTCACAGGCGATGTCGTTGAGGTGCTGCGGGTCTTGCACGCGGCGCAGCCGTGGCCATGACCACAAGCGCGAAAACATGGAAGAGCACAACAGCGTGGGGGCGCATGTGCTGCGTCCCGGCCAAGAGTGGCCGGAACGCCCGTGAACGGGGCCTGCTACCGTCCGACCCGGCCGCAGACTTCGGTTTCGACACGGCGATGGACGCTGCTGACGAACGTCACGCAGTCACGACGACAACGAGACGCGCTTCGTCGCCGTCGGCATGCTTGCCGATCGGCTTCATGTTCTGTGCTTCGCGGCGGAGTTTTGGCACTGCGAAGACGACGCTGTAGATTTAACAGCAAACGCTGTACTATTCACAGCACATGAGCGATCCCCTCGCAACCCTGTTTGGCGGCAAGACCAAGGCCCGCATCTTGGACGTGCTTCTTTCGAATCCGAGCGAAAGCTATCACCTGCGCGGCCTGGCGCAAGTGGCTGGCACCGACTCTGGCAACACGAGCAAGCTGCTCAAGCTGCTCGTGCAGGATGGGCTCGTGCTGGCCGCGCCAGACGGCCGCGCTGCGCGCTACAGCATCAACTCTCGGTCGCCGCTGATGGCGCCGCTGCGGCAGCTCTTCGCGTGCGCTGGCGCGTTGATGGTCGACCTGCGCGCCGTGGCTGGTGGCATCGACGCAGCGTACGTCGGTGTCTACGGGTCGATGGCCGCCGGGACCGACGATGTCGACAGCGACATCGATGTTCTCGTGGTGGGCGATCTGAGCGGTGTCGCTGCCCAGGCCGCGTTCAAGGCAGCAGGGCGCAAGCACCGCAAGACGGTCAATGTCGTCGCGGTGACGGCCTCTGATCTAGCGCAGAAGCTGCAAGGTGGCGCCGCGTTCTGGGCCTCGATCGACGAGGGCCAGAAGATCGACTTGAAGGGGGCGTGGACCGATGTTGCGCACGGCAAAGCACCTGCAGGCTGAAGCGTCGGCGTTTGCGCCGTGCCCGCGAGACAAGACGGCGGTTCGATCATGGATCGGGGCTGCGCAAGCGAAAGCGAAAGACGCGAACAACGACACCGTCTCCCTGGGCACCCGGTTTGAGGCCGCCTACGACGCGACGTTCTTTATCGCGCTGGCTGTGCTGAACGCTGAAGGGTGGAAGTCCAGGTCGGTCGACGGACACCATGCGGTCGTGCTCGAAGCCGCCTGCGCTGCGGCCGGCGCCAGCGTCGCGACGTTTGACCGACTGGACGCCATCAGGGAGGTGCGCAATCAGAAGTACGCCGGCATCGAGCGCACCGAAGCCGACCTGCGGGACGCCAAGGCGGCCCTCGAAGACTTCTCGAACATTGCAGTCCAGTGGCTCCAGGCCCGCCACGTAGCCCTGCTGAAGTAGGCGCTGCAGCGACTACGGCCGAGGTCTTGACCTCGTCTCGCGGCCCCTGATGCATTTGATTGCTGGCGCCTACAGGTTTGCCAAGATCCCGACCGTGTAGCCCGATGACCTGCCCGAAATCGCACCCGCCGTCGGCGGCTTCGAATCCGCCGTGCTCAGGCCAGCGCGCCGCGCACGATCTCGGGGTGCAGTCGCGCAATGCGAATGAGTGCCTGTGCGGCGCCGGACGGTGACCGGCGGCCTTGCTCCCATTCCTGCAGCGCGCGCTTCGAGATGCTCAAGGCGGTGGCGAACTCGGCCTGCGACATGCCGGTGCCTTGACGCGCCGCGACCACGTCGTTCACGGCGACTTCGGTAGCCCGCGCAAAGTTCCTGGCCTTCATCTGGCGCACTGACTCAAGGAGCTTGCGGCCAAGTTCTTCGCCAGCAGACCGTGCCGGAGCCGCCTTACGAGGGGTCACTTTGAATCCGTCATTGGACGTGGCTGAGTTCTGTTAAGCGTTGAAGGCGCCGCCGAAGACCGTCTTTGTCGGGCGCCGTCTGCGGGCAAGTCCTTGTCACCAGGCCGCTTCCATCGGTCCCGCAAACCCTCTGACGCCGCGTGGTGAGCCCGTTGCCGAGCATGGTCCGGGAGTCGTCGGCGACAGTGGCGAGCGGCGAGAGCCGCATCCCGTTTGAGAGGTCGCGTCGAATTCGACGCTTCCCGTGGCGCTGCCGTTCATCAACGATGGCGGAGCAAGCCATGGCAATGCGAAAGCGAGACAACGAGGTGTTTCCGAGCGCGGCGGGGATCGACATCGGTGCATCCAGCCACTGGGTGGCGGTGCCGCGACATCTGGCCGAGCAGGCCGGCTCCGCGCCGGTGAGTGAGGTCGGCGCGATGACCAACTAGCTGAATGCGTTCGCCGACTGGCTGCTGGCGTGCGGCGTGGATACGGTGGCGTTGGAGTCCACGGCGGTGTATTGGATCCCGGTGTACGAGGCGCTGGAGCAGCGCGGGCTGACGGTCTGGCTGGTAGACGCGCGGCAGATGAAGTACGTGCCCGGAGGCAAGAGCGACGTGCAGGACTGCCAGTGGCTGCACAAGCTCACGGGCCTGGGGCTGCTGCGCGCTGCCTGGCGCCCGCCCGGCGAAGTCTGCGTGGTTCGCGCCGTGGCGCGCCAGCGCGAAGTGCTGATCAAGGACGAGGCAAGCTGGGCGAAGCGCATGCAGAAGGCGCTGGTGCAGATGAACATCCGGCTCACTGAGGTGCTGGGCGAACGTGGCAGGGCTCGGGTCGATCTGGGCCGTGCGTCGAAGGCGGGCAGCAAGTCGCGCGTGGAGTTCGACCAGCACCAGTCGCTGGCCAACCGGGCACTCCAGGTGTTGAAGGTGGCGGCGATGAGCCTGTCGCGCAGCGACTCTGCGGTGGGCGCGTGCTACCGCCGCCTGAGCGGCCGTATGGACAAGCCGCGCGCCTACATCGCCACCGCGCACAAGCTGGCGCGGATGGTGTACTTCATGCTTGCCCACGGCGCACAGTTCGTCGATCAGGGTCGGCAGCGATACGAAGATGGGCAGCGCCAGCGCAGCATCGCCGCCCTCAAGCGCCGCGGCGCCGTACCGGGCTTCCAACTCGACTCGACGACGGTGGCCGCACGAGCCGCGACTTCACGAAAACCCTGTTTTGTTTCTTGAGAGGAAACTGAATAGGCAGACACCTGCGCGTGCCGCTGAGCGCCGGCGCGGCAAGAGTGCCCCCTCATTTGGGTGGGAACGCGGGTTATCCCGATGTGACCAGCCTCCACCGTTCGACACCATCCTGCTAGTCACGCTTGGACACAACAAGGAGAACTGGAATGGACGAAAAGTCGGTTTCGCCGCTGCGCATGCTTGCGACAGGGGCCCTGCTGGCCCTCAGCACTCTGGCTCAGGCAGCACCGCCGCTGCCCGGCGCGATCTTCACCACGCTGTCCGACGGCTCTAAGGTCAACGCCAACATCTTCTCGGCCAAGTGCGACGGCCTGGGCGTGTACCTGGACGGCGGGCCCGGCCCGAATGCACCGGCCACGGCTGCCGGCCTGCCTGACGGCGACTACTTCTACCAGGTCACCGACCCCAGCGGCAAGGTGCTGCTGAGCACCGACGCCCAGCGCTACCGCCGTTTCACGGTGGTGGGCGGCCTCATCAATTCGCGCGTCGCCCCGGCCGCCCCCGGCGACCACCAGACCGGACTGGACGTCGACCACGGCGCCGTCACGATCGAGCTCTGCCCGTTCCTGGACACGCCCAACAACGGCGGCGAGTACAAGGTCTGGGTCACGCCCGTGGGCGACTTCGCGGGCAATCCCGACATCGTCGACAACGGCTACAACCCGGGCTACTTTCACGGCTTCGTGCCGGCGGCGTCGAAGACCGACAACTTCAAGGTCAAGGCCCGCCGTTCGGTGTGCCTGACCGTGAACAAGTTCTTGGACAACAACGGCAACGGAAAACAGGACGCCGGCGAACCCGCCCTGGCGTGGCCGATCCGGATCTACGACCCAATGGGCCTGGAGGTTCAGGGCGTGCTGTGGACCGGGTTCCCGAGCGCCAAGGAACCCTTGCTCAAGGTCTGCGCACTGGGCAGCGGTGACTACACCGTCATCGAAGCGCCGAGCTACGACACGGTGAACACCTTTGTCGTCACGGCCAACATCCTGGACGGCAGGGCACTCACGCCGCCGTCCAGAACCGTGGTCGTGCGCATGGGCACGAGCGACCGCACGCTGACCTTCGGCAACAAGCACACTGGTCCCTGATCCCGCCGCCGCTCCGGCGCGGGCGCAGGCCCGCGTCGGCGACCCGGCGCTCCATGGAGTTCTCTCGATGAAGTCATCTGCAAGCGCGCGCTGGCGCTCGAGCGCCCTCGCGCTGGCCGCCGCTGCGTGCCCCTGGCTGGCGCAGGCCGACACCGGTCCCTGCGCCACCAACACCGGGGGCGCCCTGCCAGACTTGGTCGTCAACGGGACCAAGCTCGCACAGTACCTGTCTGTGAGCGAGGAGAAGTTCACTGCCGCTTCGTGCTCGGTGCGGGAAGGCTTCGTGTCGAGCCCGGGCTGGCGCACGCTGCTGCGCTTTGCCACCAGCACACCCAACATCGGCCCCGGCGCGCTGGTCATCGGCAACCCGGCTAGCTGCCCGGCGCTGTATGAGTTGTCCAGCTGCCATGGCCACATGCACCTGCACGACTACGCAGAACACCGGCTGTGGACTCCAGGCGGCTACGACACCTGGTTGGCGCTGCGGGACCTCAACCAGCCGGTCAGTGCGGCGGTCAACGCCGCCATCCTGGCGCAGGCGCTCAAGAACAGGTCGCTGGTGGCCGGCAGCAAGATGGGCTTTTGCATGATCGATTCCGAGCTCTACAGCGCAGGCGCCAACCCAACCCCCACCTTCACCTCGTGCACCGGTGTGCAGGGCTTGTCGCCGGGCTGGGCCGACACCTACCAGGCCCACCTCGACGGCCAGTTCATCGCGGTCGACGGCGTCAAGACGGGCGACTATGTGCTGGAACTGCACGTCAACCCCAACAAGGTGCTGCCCGAGACGAACACGCTGAACAACACGGTGGCCGTCAAGATCCGCTTCACCGGCCGGCAGGGTTCGGTGCCGGCTTCAGTCCAGGTCCTGCCCTGAGGCTCGCATTGCCGGCCCTCAGCGGGCTGGCGCTGGCGGCGCGCGGGGCACTCACTGGTTGCACCCGGCGTGGGGGGTCCACCGGCTACAGGGGGCGGGCCGGGACAGGCCACAGCACCCTGCCATCAGCGCGGAAGATGGTGTTTTCAACTTCAAGTCGTCGCCGATGGTCTACGCGCACTGGCATGCCGACGCGGCCGCAGCCTTCGTCACCGGCTGTGCAGAGCGGGCGCTTGAGCAGTCGCTGTTCGAGGAGACCGCCTTCATCCAGGCCTATGACGAGGCCTATGAGCAGATCGACAGGGCATTCGACCTGCCCAACCGCACGATCAACCTGCTGATCCAGTGGATTCGGCAGAACGACGGCTGCCTGCCCGAGCGGCGCAGGAACGTGGCTGAACTGATCTTGCTGAAGCCCGAGCAGATCGAGCGCATCGAGGCCATCGTGGATGGGGGCTTCCGCCGCGACACGGACACGAAGGACTGAAGTGGGCCCCACTGCCCTTCATAAGGTGGGCGGCGGGGACCGCAGAAGTTGCCGACCAAGGAGTCGGTCATGATCCGGCTGGCGCGCGACGGCGTAGAGCAGACTGCGGTCAGAACGGGAACCATGTCCTTCGCGGCCTCGGGCATACGAGGCGCCGGCTGCAAGTGGAGCGGCGGCACAAGAAAAAGGCCGGTCATCGACCGGCCTGCGTTTGCGGCAGAGGGCCAGTATGGCCCTGAGTTCACTTGGTCTTTCTGCGGCGGCTGTAGGTCACCGCTGCGAGCGCCAGGCCGGCCAGTACCAGTGAACCAGGCTCAGGGACGCTGGTGTTGCACGCGCCGCCCGAGGTGCTGCTGACGCAGGTGGCCGACACGGAGAGCAGCTTGAAGTAGTCCGCCGCGGCGTCCGCCGTCCCCAGGGTGCCGCCTTTCGGCCTCTTCCCGCGGACCTTCGCGTTCGACCTCGCGCAGGCCCAGGAGACGATCGACCGGCTGCGCGCGTGGCACCTCGCCGAGCC
>JANPMR010000117.1:0-4063 GCA_031427055.1 Rubrivivax sp. | reverse complement strand
GAAGGTGCCCACGCTGTCGCCGCGGCACAGCATCTCGTAGCTGGCCTTGTCCTCCGCAGGCACCTCGTGCAGCGCCAGCGGCGCGCCGCGCTTGGCGCCCACCATCGCGAGCGCGCGGCGGATGGCGCTGAGCATGCCCAGGGCCAGGATGTCGACCTTGATGAGGCGCAGCGCGTCGAGGTCGTCCTTGTCCCACTGGATGACGCTGCGGCCGGGCATGGCGGCGTTCTCGACCGGCACCAGTTGCGCCAGGTCGTCGCGCGCGATGACGAAGCCGCCGGGGTGCTGCGAGAGGTGGCGCGGAAAGCCGATCAGCGCGGCGGTGAGCTCGACCCACAGCTTGCACAGCGGCGCGTCGGGGTCGAAACCGTTCTCGCGCAGGCGTTCGGGGTGGATGCTGCGGCCATCGAACCAGTGCTGTGATTTCGAGACCGCCTCGATGCGATCAAGATCGATGCCCAACGCGCGCCCCATGTCACGCAACGCGCTGCGCGGCCGGTAGCTGATGATCACGCCGGTGAGTGCGGCGCGGTGGCGGCCGTACTTGCGATAGATGTACTGGATGACCTCTTCGCGGCGCTGGTGCTCGAAGTCGATGTCGATGTCGGGCGGCTCGTTGCGCTCGGCGCTGATGAAGCGCTCGAAGAGCAGCATGGTGTGCTTCTCGGGGTCGACCGCCGTGACCTCCAGGCAGTAGCAGACGGCCGAGTTGGCGGCGCTGCCGCGGCCCTGGCACAGGATGCCCTGCGCGCGCGCCCACTGCACGATGTCGGACACGGTGAGGAAGTAGGGCTCGTACTGCAGCTGGCCGATGAGCGCGAGCTCGTGCTCGATCATGCCGCGCACGTTGCCGGGCACGCCGCCGGGGTAGCGGCGCGCGGCGCCGTCCTCGGTCAGCCGGCGCAGCCAGGTGACGGGCGTGTGGCCGTCGGGCACGATCTCGCGCGGGTACTCGTAGCGCAGCTCGTCGAGCGAGAAGGCGCACTGGCCGGCGATCACCAGCGTGGCGGCCAGCCATTCGGGCCGGTAGAGCTGCGCCAGCCGGGCGCGCGAGCGCAGATGGGCCTCGGCGTTGGGCGCGAGCGCGGCGCCGCTGTCAGCCACCGTGCGCTTCAGGCGCGTGGCAGTGAGCGCGTCGTGCAGCGGCTTGCGCGAACGCGCGTGCAGGCGCACGTCACCCGCGGCGACGATGGGCAGGCCGGTGAGCGCAGCCACGCGCTGCGTCACGTCCACCAGCAGCGCGTCGTGCGGGTGCAGCAGCAGCGGCAGCGCCAGCGCGGCGCGGTCGGGGCCGAACCAGGTCTTGAGCCAGATCGCGTGGGCGAAGAGGGTCTCGAAAGGGTCGGCGGGGGGCGTGGTGGCGGTGGCGGTGGTGCGTCCACGATCACCGCCATCGCCGCTGCGGCTGCCGTCACTACGCTCATCACCGCCGCCATCGACGACGCAGGACGCCACCAGCAGCGCAAAGCAGCCCGGCAGCCCGGCCAACATGGGCGCCGTGGGCACGCGGCCCTCGACGTCGCCCATCTCGGCGCGGTATTGGCCCTTGGGCGCGCGGCGGCGCGCCACGGTGATCCACTGCGAGAGGTTGCCGTAGCCGCGCCGCGACATGGCGAGCATCACCAGGCGCGGGCCGGGACGGGCCGACGACGCCTCGCGCGGCTGAAGCCGGATGTCGCTGCCGACGATGAGCGGCATGCCAAGACGCCGCGCCTCGAGGTGCGCGCGCACCACGCCCGACAGCGAGCACTCGTCCGTCACCGCCAGCGCGGCATAGCGCAGCGCCTGCGCGCGCGCCACCAGCTCCTCGGGGTGCGAAGCACCGCTGAGGAAGCTGAAGTTGCTGCGGCAGATCAGCTCGGCGTAGCCGGGGAGTGGGGGGATGCGGCGGGGTGAGACCACGGTGCTTGGGGTTCGCGCGCAGGACGGACAGTCACTGGCTTGCCGTGGGCCGGGTAGCGCAGATTGGAGGGGGCTGCCGGGTGAGTGGAGTGAGCGGGGTGAATGAGGTAACCGGGCTGCACAGAGGGCACAGACGGCGAAGGCGCTGCGCCAGCCGCCACGGCGGGCCCGCCGACAGGCCACAGGGCCGGCGCCAGGTTGTCCAGCGGGCTGCGCACCGCGCCACCGCCCAGGCGCAGCACGTGCGTGTAGATCATGGTGGTGCTGACGTCGGCGTGGCCCAGCAGCTCTTGCACGGTGCGGATGTCGTAGCCGCTTTGCAGCAGGTGGGTGGCGAAGGAGTGGCGCAGCGTGTGCGGAGTGGCGGGCTGGTGGATGCCGGCGGCCGCAACCGCAAGCTTGAAGACGCGCTGGAAGTTGCCCTCGAGCAGGTGGTGGCGCCGCTGCGTGGCGGTGCGTGGGTCCCAGCCCGGGTTGGCCTGCGGGAAGACCCAATGCCAGGACCATGACTCGGGCGCACGGGCGTACTTGCGCGCCAGGGCGTGCGGCACGTGCACGCCGGCCAGGCCCTGGACACGGTCGGCAGCCCACAAGGCATGAACGGCAGAAAGCTGGGCGCGCAGAGGGGCCTCGAGCGAAGCGGGAAGCATCACGACCCGATCCTTGGCGCCCTTGCCTTCGCGCACCACCAGCGCGCGGCGTTCGAAGTCAATGTCCTTGACGCGCAAGCGCAAGCCCTCGAGCAAACGCATGCCGGTGCCGTAGAGCAGACGCGCGACCAAGGCAAGCGCCACGCCGTGCGGCGGCGGTTGCGACTGCGGCTGCGCATCCAGCTGCGCCAGCACGGCCGCCACCTCGCCGGCCGAGAGCACCACCGGCAAGCGCTTGTCGGAACGCGGGCGCCCGATCTCGCCCATCCACGGCAGCTCTTGGCGCAGCACCTTCTGGTACAGGAAGAGCAGCGCCGACAAGGCCTGCTTGTGCGTGGCCGGTGCGACCTGGCGCTCGGCGGCCAGCCAAGTGAGAAAGGCCTCGATTTCGGGCTTCGCCAGCTCGGACGGGTGGCGCAGATCGTGAAAGCGAATGAAAGCACGCACCCAGTGCACGTAGGACTCTTCGGTGCGCAGGCTGTAGTGCATGTAGCGGATCTGCTGGCGCAAGAGGTCGAGCAGGCGCGGACGTGGGGCGTCTGGCGTGCTGGGGGCGCCGGCGGCGTCGGGGGTGTTCGACATGGGTTGCCTTTCGAGGCTTGAAGCTGTATATATCTACAGTACCAAAGTCGCAGCTCCCGCGCAAGGTGGCAGCGGAATGCGCATGCAACGCGACCGCCACGGCGCGTCGACTCAACGGCGAGAAGACGCCTGTGAATCGAGGCGCGACGCCCAGGGAACCACCATGAAGAGAACTCAGCAACGCCCCCAGGTGACTCGCGTGACACGCAGCCTGCGACCCGGCCAGGCCGGAACGCTAAAGCTCTGCCGCCACTACGGTGACGCCTTGGTTTGCGTCCGCTACCGAGAAGATGCCAAGGGCGTCACTCGTTACACCACGGTGGAACTCGTCGTGGACGAGGCGCCAGTGCAGCGGCGGATGTCAGGGCGAACTGTCGTTCACGTCAACATCGGGTTTGGCGACCTGACAGTACGCACGCAGGCCCAGGCGATGGGCGCAAAATGGGACATTGATCGCAAGATCTGGAAAATGACACTGCGCACCGCCCGAGCCCTCGGACTCACCGGCCGCATCCGCGGCAAAGTGTCTATAGACGGACAGCCGGATTGATCAGATATTGCTAGGCCTGTCCAAATGCGATCAGAGGCGGACAGTGGCGATGATGTCGAAAACACGTTAGGCATCGCAGGCACGCACTGAGCCGGTCCAGCGCAAGCTTGAAAACCCTACCGAGGAGCACGCATCTTCTGCAGAAAGTCGAGAGCCGACCTGTCCCAATGGTGGTAAACAATGGGAAGCTCGAGCAAGCTTTTGAAGTCCGCGCGCTTCTTGTGCGTGCCACCTCGTCGCCTGCTACACCAATGGTTCACATGCCAAGCAAGCATGTCTGCAGCTTGTAGCTGCGTCTCCTTGTTCTGGTCTGCCAAGGCGAAAGACGAAATTCGGCACGACTCCCGAAACTCGGTTTCCTTGAGGATTGTCTCAGCTG
>JANPMR010000116.1:0-21941 GCA_031427055.1 Rubrivivax sp. | reverse complement strand
CAGTCGCGTTTCGGCGAACACTTGTGGCTCGACATCACGCAGCTCGGCCGCGCCCACATCGAGAAGAACCTGCGCGAGGTGAAGGAAATCTGCGAGAGCTTCCTGGGCATCAACCCGGTCGAGAAGATGATCGCGGTACGCCCGGCCCAGCACTACACGATGGGCGGCGTGCGCACCGACCACACCGGCCAGAGCCCCAGCTTGCGCGGCCTGTTTGCCGCCGGCGAGGCCGCCTGCTGGGACATGCACGGCTTCAACCGCCTGGGCGGCAATTCGGTGGCCGAGACCGTGGTGGCCGGCATGATCGTGGGCGACTTCGTGGCCGACTACTGCGACTCGGCCACCAGCGACATCCACATCCCCACCGGCCTGGTGCGGGACTTCGTCGCCGCCGAGCAGGCCAAGCTGGACTGGCTGCTCAAGGGCACCGGCACCGAGGACGCCTCGGCACTGCGCATCCGCATGCAAGAGGTCATGACCGCCCAGGTCGGCATCTTTCGCACCGGGGCCGACCTGCAGGCGGCCGTGGATGAGCTGCAGCAACTGCTGGAACGCAGCCGCCACATCGGCTTGCGCGCCAGGCAGGCCGGCGCCAACCCGGAGATCGCCACCGCCTACCGCACGCAGAAGATGCTCAAGCTGGCGCTGTGCGTGGCCCATGGCGCGGCGCAACGCACCGAGAGCCGCGGCGCGCATTTCCGCGAAGACTTTCCGCGCCGCGACGATGCGCAGTGGCTCAAACGCACGCTGGCCACCTGGCCGGGCGCGAACGACACCCTGCCGACGCTGAACTACGAGCCGCTGGACGTCGGCGCCATGGAGTTGCCGCCGGGCTGGCGCGGCTACGGCGCCAAGGACTACGTCGACCACCCCGCCACCGCCGCCCGCGCGGCCGAGGTGGCGGTGCTCCGCGAACGCATGACCGGGGCTTCGCGGCACGACTTGCAGGCGGCGCTGATGCCCTACGACGAGTTGCTGCCCGAGAGCCTGCGCGGCCTCAACGAACGCATCGACGAGCCGCTGCCGCGGCGCGCCTGAACGCAGGAGCCCAGGCACCGTGAAGACCATCCCCATCGTCCCCCTGAAGGCCGCGCTGGCCGACGCCAGCGTCGCCGCCACAGCCGCATCGGCCGCATCAGGCACCGCCTCGCGCCGCCTCAAGATCCGCGTCATGCGCTACAACCCGGCCGAGCCGCAGGTGGCGCCGCACTGGCAGACCTACGAGCTCGACGACGCCGCCGGCATGACGCTGTTCATCGCGCTGAGCGAGATCCGCGAGGGTCTCGACCCCTCGCTGCAGTTCGACTTCGTCTGCCGCGCCGGCATCTGCGGCAGTTGCGCCATGCTCGTCAATGGCCGCCCGGCGCTGGCCTGCCGCACGCTGACGCAAGACCTGCAGGCCGAGTTCACGCTCGCGCCGCTGCCGGTGTTCGAGCTCATCGGTGATCTCTCGGTCAACACCGGCAAGTGGATGCGCGGCATGAGCGAGCGGCTGCAGACCTGGGTGCACCAGCAGGAGGCCGCGCCCGACCTGACGCGGCTGGAAGCGCGCATGGAGCCCGAGCTGGCCGAGAAGATCTACGAGCTCGACCGCTGCATTGAATGCGGCTGCTGCGTGGCCGCCTGCGGCACCGCGCGCATGCGCGAAGATTTTGTCGGCGCAGTGGGCATGAACAAGCTGGCGCGCTTTCGCCTCGACCCGCGCGACACGCGCAGCGACGAAGACTTCTACGAGGTCGTGGGCGACGACGACGGCGTCTTCGGCTGCATGACGCTGCTGGGCTGCCACGACGTCTGCCCCAAGCAGTTGCCGCTGCAGACGCAGATCGCCTTCCTGCGCCGCAAGATGGTGGCACTGGCCTGGAGATGACGACCGACCACTTGCAGGTGCTGCGCGAGATGCGCAGCCGCGCCGTGCTGGGCGGCGGCGCCAAGCGCATCGAACAGCAGCACGCGCGCGGCAAGTACACGGCGCGCGAGCGGCTGGCGCTGCTGCTCGACACCGGCTCGTTCCAGGAGTTCGGCGCGCTGGCCACGCACCAGGTCAACTCCTTCGGCCTCGACAAGCTGCGCTATCCGGGCGACGGTGTCATCACCGGCTTCGGCAAGATCAACGGCCGGCGCGTGGCCGTGTTCGCGCAAGACTTCACCGTGCTGGGCGGGTCGTTTTCTGAAGTGCAGGCGCAGAAGATCAGCCGCATTCAAGACCTCGCCATCGAGAGCGGCATCCCGATCATCGGCCTCAACGACTCCGGCGGCGCCCGCATTCAAGAGGGCGTGCGCAGCCTGGCGGCCTACGGCGAGGTCTTCGTGCGCAACGTCATGGCTTCGGGCGTGATTCCGCAGCTCTCGCTCATCCTGGGGCCTTGCGCCGGTGGCGCGGTGTACTCGCCCGCGCTGACGGACTTCATCATCATGGCCGGCGACGCCACCATGTTCCTCACCGGCCCGGACGTCATCAAGGCCGTCACCGGCGAGCAGGTCAGCGCGCAGACCCTGGGCGGCGCCGACGTGCACGCCGGCCGCAGCGGCGTGGCGCACCTGGCGGCTGATACCGAGGTGGCCGGCATGGCACTGATGAAGCGGCTGCTGAGCTACCTGCCGCAGAACAACAGACCCGCCGCAGATCACCCCCGACGACCCGCCCAACCGCATGGACGAGGCGCTGAACACGCTGATCCCGGCCGACGAGCATCAGCCCTACGACATCCGCGACGCCATCGAGGCCGTCTTCGACCGCGCCAGCTTCCTCGAGATCCAACCCCGCTTCGCGGCCAACGCAGTGGTCGGCTTCACGCGGCTCGACGGCTACTCAGTGGGCGTGGTGGCCAACCAGCCGGCGCACATGTCGGGCGCGCTCAACATCGACGCCAGCGACAAGATCGCGCGCTTCATCCGCATCTGTGATGCGTTCAACATCCCGGTCGTTACCTTCGTCGACTGCCCCGGCTTCCTGCCCGGCACCGAGCAGGAATACGGCGGCGTCATCCGCCACGGCGCCAAGATCATCTACGCCTACTGCGAAGCCACGGTGCCCAAGATCAGCATCGTGACGCGCAAGGCCATGGGCGGCGCCTACGTGGCCATGGGCTCCAAGCAGATGCGCATCGACCTGGCCTTTGCCTGGCCCACGGCGCAGATCGCGGTGATGGGCGCCGCGCCCGCCGTGCGCGTGCTGTACCGCGAGGACGTGAAGAACGCGCCCGACCCGGCCGCGCGCGAGGCCGAGCTGGTGGCCGCCTATCGCAAGGAATTCTTCAACCCCTACCGCGCGGCCGACATGGGGCAGATCGACGAGGTCATCGAACCGCGCGAGACGCGTCCGCGCCTGGCCCGCGCGCTGGAGATCCTGCGCACCAAGGTGCAGCAGAGCCCGCCCAAGAAGCACGGCATATCGCCGACCTGAGGGGGTCACATGACTGACCTGGTCTGGGGCCTGCAGATCACCGTGCTCGGCATGGGCCTGGTGTTCGGCCTGCTGGCCTTGCTGTGGGGACTGCTGACGCTGGTGCAGCGTCTGGACAAGCCACCGCCCGCACCGCCGCCCGCGGTGGCGGCGCCCGCAGCCGCCGTGGCGCCCGCGGCCGATACGCCGCCGGTCCGAGCCGTGACGAACATCCAGGGCATGGACGCCGAGCTCGTGGCCGTCATCCTGGTGGCCACGCTGGCCCACCGGGCCGTCAGCCGCCGCGAGGCCGCACCGGCCATGCGCAGCTACTGGCCCGGCAGCCTGCTCTACGCATCGCGATGGGTGGGCGCGGGCCGTGCGCGGCAGAACTACAGCTGGCAGCGAAGGGGCAGATGATGCGGCGCTACAACTTGGGACTGGGCGAGCGGGAGTTCGTGATCGACGTCGAAGAACTGAGCGACGAGCACTTTGAGGTCGTAGTGGGCGACGAGCACTTTGAGGTGCGGCTCACGGCCGACGAGAACCTGCCGGCGGCCACCATCACCCCAGGCTATCAGCCCGATCCCGGCAGCACGGCCGCGCCGCCGCCACACGCACACGCACCCGGCACGCCGACGGCTGCTGCCGCGCCCCGCCCCGCCGCACGCGCTGGTGGCGCTGGTGGTGGGACTCGGTTTTGGGCGCCAGCGCCAAGCTCAAGTGCGGGCACACCCGTGATCGGCAGACGCCACGAATGGTCAAGCGGCGCAACTCGCCGTATGGGCCGTTCAAGTGCGGCGCGCCAAGACGGGTGCCGGTGGACTACACGCCGCAGACCGCACAACCCACCGGGAGACGCAGCGCCCCACCAAAACCCGCCGTCCAGACAAATGAATTCTTGGGTACGCCTTCTCACTAACCGAACCGTATTGGGTCAGGTCCCCCATGTCGCCGCTACCGGACGCCCGCAGCGCCAGGCCCAGTGACCGGCGGCTTGAGCCCGAGCCGACGTACCGCCTTGGCAAAGCGGGTGTCGAAGCTCGCCAGGCCCTGGCAAAGCCCGGACTGGGCCAGATGCAGCGCGTCGGAAAAATCCAGACCCCGCCGGTACCACTGGATGGCCTGGCCGACCGCTGCCGCACGGTCCACCGTGATGTGTTCGACGGCCAGCAAGTCCTCGAAGATCGCGGCGACATCCGTCGTCGGCATCTCGTACGCACCGCGCAGAACCCATTCCAGTTCCTCGATCACCGTGATCGGCACGAACAGGGCCTGACCGCTGGACAGCAACTGGCGCGCGGACGACTGCTGTGCCGCCGTGGCCGCGTCGGCGTTCGCCTCGGTGGTGATGGCGCGGGCCAGGACGTTGGTGTCCAGCGCGATCACGGCGCGCCCGCCGGTCTCAGCCGCTTCGCCAACACCACCCCCTGCATCGCTTCAACGGAAACGGGCTTGCCGAGGTGCGTGTGCCGGCCGAAGAGCACCGACGCCGGCTTCTGCAACGCAGCAGCGGCCGGACGGATGAGGATGCCGGAACCGTCGGCACACAAAGACACGTCGATCTTGGCCCCGGGCTTGAGGGCCAGCTGCCGGCAAAGCTCGCTGGGCAAGACCACCTGGCGCTTGGAAGACAGGGTCATGGCGGACATGGCGTGGGCTCCAGCAGTGGCGGCGCTGCAGTCGGATGGACCGAGAGCTGTTGAACATCGTTCAACGCCATTGTTGCACGATGAGTGAGGCGTGCGGTCAAGCGGGGGTCCAGGCTCTTGCGCATCGAGTTCCCCGGCGCCGTCCATCTGCCTGACCGCAAGTGACTCCAAGCCGCCTGACCAGGCTTGAACAGGCCGACCGAAGCGAGCCGCCACGATGAAGGCACTGGTCGAGCAAGGCCTGCGGACGGTGCTCGCCGAGGGCCAGGAGATCTGAGCGGTGCCAGCGTGGTAGCCGGCGGCGTGCTGCTGGCCTTGATGGGCGCGGGCTGACAAGGGGCGGCGCGCGCGCAAGTTGACGCCTGCTTGTCCAAGGTCAAGCGCCCGAACGTCGCCATTGCCTATCGTTTCCGCCACGGCCCGCAAGGTGTTATCGGGCCCCGAGTGGGAGTGCCGCATGTTCAACCAGAAGGTCAGGAAAGTGATGCAGGGCGAACGCATGCTCGTCGCCTCGCCGCAGACGCTTGTCAGTCAGGCCGCGCAACTCATGGCCGAGGGCGGCGTCGGCGTGGTGTTGGTGGTGGATGATGATCGGCTGGTGGGCATCTTCACCGAGCGCGACGCCGTGTTCCGCGTCATCGCGCGCGGGCTGGACGCGGCCTCAACCTCAATCGAAAGCGTGATGACGCCCGCACCGCAGACGATCTCGCCCGAGCACAGCTATGGCAACGCGCTGCAGCTCATGCACCGCCATCGCATCCGGCACGTGCCGGTGGTAGAAAACGGCCGGCCCGTCGGCATCGTCTCGGGCCGCGACGCACTCGACCCCGAGATGGAAGAGTTTGCCGTCGAGGCGCAGCGCCGCGAGGGCTACGACATCTCGACCCCTTCGTTGCCGCCAGCCTGAACCGGCCTGAAGCCGCCATGACGCGCAGCGTCTCGCAGCCGCACCCCCTACTTGAGAATGAGCCGCCCGCCCGCGGCGCGGCGCGGCGCGGGCAACAAGAATCTGTGGAGACACCTTCATGACCGACTCGGCGATGTTCCGCGCCATGCTGAGCTTGTCGGTGCTTGCGATGGCAGCACCGGTGGCGAAAGCGCAAACTGCCACGGTCTATGGCTTGATCGACGTGTCGGTGGAGCACGTCACCCGCGTCGGCACGGCCGGCAGCGGCCTGACGCGCGTGCCCAGCCTGACCGGCGCGCTGCCCTCGCGCATCGGCATTCGCGGCAGCGAAGACCTGGGCGGCGGCATCCGCGCGCAATTCGCCATCGAGCAGGGCTTTGCGCCCGACCAGGGCACGCTCACCCAGGGCGGCCGCGGCTGGGGCCGCCAGGCCTGGGTGGGGCTGACGGCACCCTGGGGCACGGTCAGCCTGGGGCGCCAGTACACGATGCTCTTCTGGTCGCTGCTCGAGGCCGACGTGATGGGCCCGGCGCTCTACGGCACCGGCTCGCTCGACGCCTACATTCCCAACGCCCGCGTCGACAACTCGATCGCCTACCGCGGCAGTTTCGACGGCCTGATGCTGGGCGCCACCTTCAGCCTGGGCCGCGACGCCGTCAACGCCGGCAGCGCGGCGGGCACCCATTGCGCGGGCGAGGTGGCCGGCGACCGCAAGGCCTGCGGCGAGTGGTCGGTGCTGGCCAAGTTCGATACGCCGGCCTGGGGCGCGGCCTTCGCCATCGACGAGATCCGCGGCGGCACCGGCGCACTGTTCGGCCTGAACAGCAGCGCGCTGACCGACCGGCGCACCTCCGTCAATGGCTACCTCAAGCTCAGCGGCGTGAAGCTCACCGCCGGCCTGCTGCGGCGCGACAACGGCGGCAGCGCCACCACACCCAAGAGCGATCTCTGGTACGGCGGCGTCTCGTGGCCGGTCAGCGCCGCACTCACGCTCGACGCCGGCTGGCACACGCTGCGCATCAAGAACGGCAGCAGCGTCACGCTCACCGCGATGCGCGCCAGCGTCGCCTTGTCGCGCCGCAGCGCGGTCTACGCGCAAGGCGGCCACATCAGCAACAGTGCGGGCTCGGCCCTGTCGGTGAGCGCCGGGGCCGGCGGCAGCAGCCCGGCGCCGGGTGGCTCGCAAAGCGCCGTCGCGGCTGGCATCCGGCATTCGTTCTAGGCCGGGCCGCCGATATGCGGCGAGTTTGGCCTAGCGCAATTTTCGTGCGGGTCGCGCTGCCTAGACTGGCCCTCTCAGACCCAGCCCATGGGCACCCCCAAGGAGAGCGCGCCATGTACAAGCGCTTGCTCGTACCGGTTGATGGCAGTGAACTGTCCGACCGCGCCATGCACGAGAGCGTGGAGCTGGCCCGCCAGCTCGGCGCCGCCATCACCGGCTTCGTGGCCGAGCCGATGCAACCCTCGGGGTCGGATGCGCGCCCTCACTCGCTGTGGGCCCAGGACGTGCTGGAGCACGACGCCCGCACCGCTGCACACGCACGCCAGGTGTTGTCCCGCTTCGAGGCCGTGGCGCGCGCGGCCGGCGTGCCCTTCGAGGGCTATCACGACCAGGTGCCGCGCATCGACAGCGCCATCATCAAGGCCGCCGAGTCGCAGGGCTGCGACATGATCGTGATGGTCACCCACGGCCGCGGCGCCTTTGGCGAGTTTCTCTTCGGCTCGCAGACCAAGGCCGTGCTGGCAGGGTCCAGGCTGCCGCTGCTGGTGCTGCACTGAGGGTGTGACAGGGCCGGCGGGCAGTCGGGCACCGCGGCACGCGCGCCGAAGGCTTGCAAGCCGACCGGCAGGGTGCACGAAGTTGCGCATCAAGCCTTGTTGCGACTCGAGCCACGGCCCGAGTCTTGCGACTTCCAGGTCTGTGGGCCTCCAGCCATGCTGGCGGCGACGCGCGCGATGCTCGAGCAACTCGGGGGCAATGAGGCCCGCATCGCGTCTCTCTCGGTCCCGACATGCGGCCTGCCTGAGCGAGCAGCTTGGCTGCCGCAGCGTCCGGCGGCCTGTGCCGCTTGCCCACCTGCGACACGCCATGCCAGGGGCAGGCACAGACCTTTCGCTTGGGCACGCCGGGCTTGGGCACAGCCGTGGGCTTGGCGCAAGAACGAGATCCACAGATGACAAGACTGTAATTTGGTGGACCAACTCCGGTCATGGGGCGGCAGTCACACTGACTTCAGCAGGTTCGCAAAGCCTGCCCCTCCCACCACCCTCTACCGCCTGGAGAGCAAGATGCTCAAGAAACTCACCGTCGTCGCGGCCCTGATCGTTGCCGCCACCGCCACTCTCGCTTCGGACTCGACCCATGTCGCCAAGAGTTTCGAACTCAGAGATGGCGCCACCGTGTACGTCTTCAAGGACGGCCGCATGGCCATGGAGGATCGCCAGGGGCGCTCGCTGGGCATGAAGCCGGGCCACGTCATGGAGACCAAGGACGGGCAGAAGATCATCATGGTCGGCAACGAGCTTGCCCGCCTGGATGTCATCAAGGCCGATCACATCGGGGGCAATTAGCTCGACGCGCCCTGCGGGGCGAGGCTGATGCTTTGCATCCTTGCAAATCGACCAAAGCCTGCCACCCGCCCTGCGAGGGACTCGTCGTGAAATTGCCGCTCTCTTCAATCACGCTGGAGCCGCTTGTGCAATTGGGTTCAGCCTCGACTCCGGCATGCACTCCCGAAAGGTTCATCATGTCCACCATCCATCAAGTCTCGCTTGCGCTTGGCCTTGCCACAGCCCTCGTCGGTACCTCGGCTCTGGCCGCACCATCGCACACCTTCAACAACGGTCAGTGCTTTTACGGCCAAGCGCTCGATGCATCGACGGCTGCGCGACCGGTCGAGTTGGCCCCCTCAGGGCACCTCAACGCCAAGGCCGGCGAGGCGCTGCGCTTCGTCAGCGACGGCAAGGCCTTCGTGTGGCAGTTCAATGGCCTTGACGCCCGGGCTGTCGACCTGCAGCTGATTGCGCCGCCAGGCTTCGATGCCAAGGGCGCCACGGTTCACGTTGGCAAGGACCCGCAGAGCCGTTGGTAGCCAGCGCGGGGCTCCGCGCGGCAGGCACGGCCCAGTCTTCGGCTGGCCGTTCCTGCTTGCGCCACATGGGCCATCGACGGCGTCTGCGCTTTCAATATCGGCAAACCGTTTCGCCACAGGACGCAGCGCCCAGCGGCGGCATGCCACCGGGCGCGTCGCGCCGCCGCGCCGTCTCGCCTTCAGGGCTTTGCTTGCGCGCCCATTTGCCGGTGTTCCGCAGCCATGGCGTCAAGACGCGACGCGATGTCTTCATAGCTCGACGCGGCCGCATTGCAGTGGGCCTGCATGCTCCCGCCGCCCCGGCCCGAGGGGTATGCCAGGTAGCCCTTGCCCATCTTGCGGTGTTCCATAGCCTTGGTTCGGGCGCTCGACGCTTCCTTGACGTAGTAGGCTGCCAGCGTCTCATGATCGGCCGAAGTTCGTGCGGCCTCGATCTGCTGCTGAATTGCCGGCGGAGTGGATATGCCCATCTCCGCGCAACCGGCCAGTGCAACACCGACCAGCAACATCATGGCCGTGACTCGACGCGTTGACCTGAGGGTCGCGTTCATAAGACTTCTCCTTGTGGTGAGGACAGTGGCCGGCACTGCACGGGTTTGCCCGTCGCGTGCCAGCCCTGGACACTTCGGAGCACAAGAGGCTTTACTTGCCGCCGCGTTCGTCGGCCTTGATCATCTCCAGCCGGGCGAGTTCATTGCCGACCATGATGATGCGCTGGCCGTCCTTGGTCTCCATCACATGGCCGGCCTTCATGCCGACCGTGCGCCCGAGCTTGTCCTCCATGACCATCTTGCCGTCCTTGAAGATGTAGACGGTCGAGCCATCTTGCATCGGCAGTGCCTTCGAGACCTTCTGCATGTCGACGGCCATTGCGGCGCCAGTGGCGGCCAGCACGGCCACCAGAATCATTGACTTCTTGAACATGACTAACTCCTTGGGCTTGTGTTCACTGATCTGCAAGTCCAGCCTGGACCCGCTGAGTGAACTATCGCGTTTGACCCCTGACCCGGACCTTGCCGGGACATGACAGTTCGGTCATGCAGCGCCCAGGCCGGCACTCATGCCGCTGGTCGGGCGGCCAGGTCGCGCAGCGCCCGCTCGCCAAAGTCGATGACGAAGCGCGTGCGACCCAGCGATGACTCGACGCGGATGCTCGCGCCATGGGCGGTGGCGATGGAGCGCACGATGGCCAATCCAAGCCCTGCGCCCTTGCCCGATTTCTTGCGCGACGCGTCGACCTGGTAGAACCTGTCGAACAGTCGCGGCAGATGCTCGGCCGGGATGTCGGGGCCGGGGTTCTCGACGCTCAGCGTGATGGCGCCGCTGCCCTTGCTCTCGATGCGGACCTCGACTGCGCCGCCACTGGCCGTGTGGCGGATGGCGTTGGACAACAGGTTGCTGATGGCGCGGCGCAACATCAGCCGGTCGCCTCGCACCACGCCTTCGCCGTACACGCGCAGCTGCACGCCGCGTTCCTCGACCAAGGCATCGAAGTAGGCGCAAAGCAATCGCACTTCGTGTGCGAGGTCGACGTCCGCACTGCTGGGCACCAGGATGCCGTTCTCGGCCTTGGAAAGGTAAAGCATGTCGCCGACCATGCGCGCCATGCGCTCATGCTCTTCCAGGATGGAATGCAGCACCTCTCGATACTCTGGCGGACTTCTCTCGGCGCTCAGAGCCACCTGGGTCTGCGTCATGACATTGCTGATCGGTGTGCGCAGTTCGTGCGCCACATCCGACGAGAACTCGCTCATGCGTCGAAACGAATCGCCGAGTCGGTCCAGCATGTCGTTGAAGGCCAAGGCCAGGTCGACGATCTCGGCCGGAACGGCCGAAATGGGCAGTCGATCCCCGATTCGGTCAGCCGAGATTCGCTTGGCCAGCCGGGCAACTTCATGGATGGGTGCCAGACCCCGGTGCGCGGTGAACCAGCTGAGCAGCGCGATGAGGACGGTGCTGCCGGCCAGCGCCGACAGGAGGCTGCGCTCGAACTGCTCGACAAAGGCCATGTGCGAACCGATATTGACGGCCAAGGCCACGGTCACGGGCGGATGCCCGGCCATGCCGGTGGCCACGGCCGCCGACATGCCACGATAGTGGCGTCCACCGCTGCTCCAGACCAGCACCGGGCCGCGCAGTTGCCCGGAAACCGCGTCAGCCGGTGCGCGCAAGGTGTCGGGAAACTCGACGGCCGTGGTCGAGAAGAGCAGACGCTGGCTCGAATCCATCACCGCCATCGACAGTTGCTCGTGGCCGACCAGCAGATCGCTCAGCACCAGGCCCAGGCGCTCGAGGTCGGTGATCGTGGTGACGCCTTTCATGCTCTTCGAGATCAGCACCAGATGGCCGTTCAACTCGTCGACATCCAGCTCCTCGAAATGGCCGTCCACCAGCCGGATCACCAGCGCGCCGAGCAGGGCCAGTACCCATGCCGACGCGGCCGCGAACAGCAGCGTCAGGCGCAGGGTGATGGAAAGCTTGCGCTTCATGGAGGCTCCGGCTCTTCCAGCACGTAGCCCATGCCCCGGACCGTGCGAAGCAGCTTGGTTTCAAAGCCGTCGTCGATCTTGGCGCGCAGACGACGCACGGCAACATCGATGACGTTGGTGTCGGTGTCGAAGTTGATGTCCCATAGCTGCGATGCAATCAGCGATCTGGGCAGCACCTCACCCTTGCGCCGCAGCAGCAACTCGAGCAACGCGTACTCCTGTGCCGTCAGTTCGATGCGCTTGCCGCCCCGGTGGACGCGCCGCCGCCGGGTGTCGACTTCGAGGTCCGCCACGCTGGCCGTATCGGGCTCGATGGCACCGCCTCTGCGCAGCAAGGCGCGGATGCGCGCCAGCAGCTCGGCGAACGCGAAAGGCTTCACCAGGTAGTCATCCGCGCCCGCTTCGAGCCCGAGGACACGGTCGTCGATGTTGTCGCGCGCGGTCAGGAAGATGACCGGTACGCTGACCCTGCCGCGTCGCAAGTCGCGCAGCACCTGCAAGCCGTCGATCCGCGGCAACATGATGTCCAGCACGATCAGGTCGTAGCGCTCCGTCGACGCCATATGCCGGCCATCGACGCCGTCGCGCGCCACGTCAACCACGAAGCCGGCCTCGGACAGCCCCTTGCGCAGGTAGTCGGCCGTCTTGGTCTCGTCTTCAACGATCAGGAGCTTCATGCTTGCCGAACCGGCCCGGGATGTGCAGGCCGATGGGTGGCCCCATGCTTCACTTGGGATATCTGGCGAAGATCGTTGATTGCCCGCTGGCATCGACAAGAAGCACCTGATACGGATCCTTGGCGCCAGGAACGTCCATCCCCGGTGCCGATTGCGGCATACCCGGAACGGCCAGTCCGATGGCCTTCGGTTTCGAGGCCAGCAGTCTCTTCACATCCTCGGCGGGCACGTGCCCTTCCAGCACGTAGCCCCCGACGGTCGCGGTGTGGCAGCTGCCATAACGCTCAGGCATGCCCAGGCGCTTGCGCTCGACGCCGGCATCGGGGACTTCAGCCACCCTCACACTGAAACCGGCGGCTTTCAGGTGCACGACCCAGGCGCCGCAACAACCGCAGGTGGGGCTCTTGAAGACCCGCACCTCGGGTGCCGAGGGTGCAGCTTGGGTGGGCAGCGTGCCCAGCGTGGCGAGTGCTGCGGCACTGCCGAAGAAGTGGCGTCGGTTCATCATGGCGTCCTCAAGTAGGGGTTACAGATTCCACGGGCAATGGGTGCGTGGCAGTGCCGGGCGCGAGCTCGGGCCGCGGCGGCTCCCGCCCCAACTGCCACTGCTTGACCAGCGCATACAGCGCCGGGATCACACCCAGCGTCAGCACGGTGGACGAGATCATTCCGCCCACCATCGGCGCCGCGATGCGGCTCATCACTTCCGAGCCGGTGCCCGTGCCCCACATGATGGGCAGCAGGCCGGCCATGATGGCCACCACGGTCATCATCTTGGGGCGCACGCGCTCCACCGCGCCTTCCATCACCGCACCGTAGAGGTCGGCCGGGCCGGGCGCGCGCCCTTCGGCCGCGCAGCGCTTCATGGCTTCGTCCCAGGCGTGGTCGAGGTAGATCAGCATCACCACGCCGGTCTCGGCCGCCACGCCGGCCAGGGCGATGAAGCCCACGGCCACCGCCACCGACAGGTTGTAGTCCAGCCACCACATCAGCCAGATGCCACCTACCAGCGCGAAGGGCACCGACAGCATGACGATGAAGGTCTCGGTGAGCCGTCGGAAGTTCAGATAGAGCAGGAGAAAGATCAGCAGCAGGGTCACCGGCACCACGATCTTCATCTTCTCGACGGCACGCTCCATGCCCTCGAACTGACCGCTCCAGGTGATGTAGTAGCCGGCCGGGAACTTCACCTGCGCGGCCACGGCCTTGCGCGCGTCGGCGACGTAACTGCCGATGTCGCGGCCGCGGATGTCGACGAAGATGTAGGCCGACAACAGTGCGTTCTCGGTGCGGATGCCCGGCGTGCCGCGCGCCACCACCACCTTGGCCACCTGGCCCAGCGGCACCATCGCGCCGCCCATGATGGGCACCAGCACTTCGCGCTCGATCTGCTCGGGGTGGCTGCGCAGTTCGCGCGGGTAGCGCACGGTGACGCCGAAGCGCTCGCGGCCCTCGACGGTGGTGGTGACCATCTCGCCGCCAAGCGCGGTGCCGATGACATCGAGCAGTTCGCCCACCGACAGGCCGTAGCGGGCCAGGGCGACGCGGTCGGGCTCGATGTTGAGGTAGCTGGCGCCGGTGAGCCGTTCGGCAAAGGCGGATGTCGTTCCCGGCACCGTCTTGACCACGGCTTCGATCTCGCGAGCAAGCTTTTCCATCTCGCCCAGGTCCTTGCCGAAGACCTTGATGCCGATCGGCGTGCGGATGCCGGTGGACAGCATGTCGATGCGGGCCTTGATCGGCATCGTCCAGGCGTTGGACACGCCAGGAAACTGCAGCGCCTTGTCCATCTCGGCGATCAGCTTGTCGGTCGTCATGCCGGCGCGCCATTCCTCCTGGGGCTTGAGGTTGATGACGGTCTCGAACATCTCCGTCGGCGCCGGGTCGGTCGCGGTGTTGGCGCGGCCGGCCTTGCCGTAGACCGACTCCACCTCGGGGAAGCTCTTGATGATCTTGTCCTGCGTCTGCAGCACTTCGGCGGCCTTGGTGATGGACATGCCCGGCAGCGAGGCCGGCATGTACAGCAGCGTGCCCTCGTTGAGGGTCGGCATGAACTCGCTGCCCAGCTGCGACGCCGGGTAGTAGGACAGCCCCATCGCGATCAAGGCCAGCGCAATCGTCAGCTTCTTCCAGCGCATGACGGCTTCGATGATCGGCCGGTAGACCCAGATCAGGAAGCGGTTCACCGGGTTCTTGGCCTCCGGCATGATCTTGCCGCGGATGAACAACAGCATCAGCACCGGCACCAGCGTCACCGACAGCAGCGATGCGCCGGCCATCGCAAAGGTCTTGGTGTAGGCCAGCGGCGAGAACAGGCGGCCTTCCTGCGATTCGAGCGTGAAGACCGGCAGGAAGGACACCGTGATGATGAGCAGCGAGAAGAACAGCGCCGGCCCCACTTCCTGGCAGGCAGCGATCATCGCGTCGGCACGTTCCTTGAAGCTGTGAACGGGTTTCAGCCGGTCCAGCCTTTCCAGGTGCTTGTGCGCGTTCTCGATCATCACGATGGCCGCGTCCACCATCGCACCGATGGCGATCGCGATGCCGCCCAGGCTCATCAGGTTCGAGTTCATGCCCAGCATCCGCATCGCGATGATCGAGATCAGCACGCCCACCGGCAGCATCACGATCGCCACCAGCGCCGAGCGCACGTGCATCAGGAACACGACGCAGACCACGGCCACGATGATGCTTTCCTCGACCAGCGTCCACGAGAGGTTCTTGATCGCGCGGTGGATCAGGTCCGAGCGGTCGTAGACCGCCTGGATCGTCACGCCCTCGGGCAGGCCGGCCGAGATCTCGGTGACCTTGGCCTTGACGTTGTGGATCACCTCGAGCGCGTTCTGCCCGAAGCGCGACATCACGATGCCGGAGACGACCTCGCCTTCGCCGTTCAGTTCGGATAGCCCGCGCCGCTCGTCGGGCGCCATCTCGACGCGGGCGATGTCGCGGATCAGCACCGGCGTGCCGCCCTCGCTCTTCACCACCAGCATCTCGATATCGGCCTTGTTGCGCAGGTACCCCTTGCCGCGCACCATGAACTCGGTCTCGGCCATTTCGACCACGCGGCCGCCGACATCACGGTTGCTGTCGCGGATGACCTGCGACACCTTCATCAGCGGGATGCCGTAGCTGCGCAACTTGAGCGGGTCGACCGTGACCTGGTAGGTCTGCACGAAGCCGCCCAGCGATGCCACTTCGGCCACGCCCGGCGCCTTGGTGAGCTGGTAGCGCACGTACCAGTCCTGGATCGTGCGCAGCTCGGCCAGGGTCTTGTCCTTGGCCAGCAACACGTACTGGTAGACCCAGCCCACGCCGGTGGCATCGGGCCCGAGCGAGGGCGAGACACCCTTGGGCAAGCGGCTGGACGCGAAGTTCAGGTACTCGAGCACGCGGCTGCGCGCCCAGTAGATGTCGGTGCCGTCGTCGAAGATGACGTAGACGAAGGACGCGCCGAAGAACGAGAAGCCACGCACGACCTTGCTCTTGGGCACCGCCAGCATGGCGGTGGTGAGCGGGTAGGTGACCTGGTCCTCGACGACCTGCGGCGCCTGGCCCGGGTACTCGGTGTAGACGATGACCTGCACGTCCGACAGGTCGGGCAGGGCGTCGAGGGGCGTCTTCATGACGGCGACGACGCCGCCGATGACGATGAACAAGGTGGCGAGCAGGACGAGGAAGGGATTCCTGCCCGACCACTGGATGATCTTGGCCAGCATGGTGTGCTCCGTTCAGTGGCCGCTGTGGGCGCCGGGTGCCGCGGCCGGTGGCGCCGGTTTGGGCACCGCCTGAGGCGTCATGGGTGCCGCCTTGATCGCCGTCACCACGTACTCGCCCGGCTTGCGCTCGACGAACTCGAAGCTCAGCGCTTGCCCGGGTTTCAGGCCGCGCAGCAGCGCGTCGTTGGCGACCTTGAACTCCATCGTCATGGCCGGCCACTTCAACGAGGCAACGGGACCATGATCGAGGCTGAGCACACCGGTCTTGAGGTCGACGCTGTTGACCTTGCCGTCTGCCTTGTGGCCCACCCGCGCACTGGCGCCAGCAGCGGCAGACGCTACCGGCGCGCCCGACTCGGCCCCCTTGGCGGGGCTGCCATGGCCGGCTTGGCCGCCAAAGCCGCCGACGGCTGCCTTCAGGTTGCTCTCGGCATCGATCAGGAAGTTGGCCGCCACGACGACCTGTTCGCCGTCCTTCACGCCCTTGACGATCTCGATGACGTTCTCGCCGCGCGCGCCCAACTCGACCTCGCGCGGCTCGAAGCGGCCAGGCCCCACCTGCACGAGCACGATGCGCCGCGTGCCGCTGTCGATCACCGCCGAGTCGGGCACGGTCAGCACCGGGGTGTTGCGGCCCACGGCCAGTTCGACCTGCGCAAACATCGCCGGCTTGAGCTTGTTTCCCGGGTTGACCAGCTCGATGCGCACCGGCACGGTTCGCGTCTCGGCCTTCATCGTCGGGTAGACGTAGGTGATGCGGCCGTCGAAGACCTCGTTCGGGTAGGCGGTGGTCGTGACGCGCACCTTGGCGCCGGTCTTGACCAGGCCGATGTCCTGCTCCGCCAGGTCGGCGATCACCCAGACGGCCGAAAGGTCAGTCAACTGGTACAGCATCTCGCCGGGCATGAAGCGCATGCCCTGCACGGCCTTCTTCTCGGTCACCACACCGGACACCGGCGAGGCGAAGACGATGTTGCGCTGGGGCTGGCCGGTTCGCACCAGGGCCGCCACCTGCTCGGCTGACAGGTCCCAGTGGCGCAGGTGCGCCAGGCTGGATTCGGCCAGCTGCCGCACGCCGACCTGGGCCTCGCCGCCGGCGTCCTTCATGGCCGCGATGGCCTGTGTGGCGATCACGTACTCGCGCTGGGCCGAGACCAGTTCGGGGCTGTAGGCCTCGAACAGCGCCTGTCCCTTGGTGACCGGCTGGCCCGTGGCGTTGACCAGCAGTTTCTCGACGAAGCCTTCGAACTTGGTGGTCACGACGACGATGCGCCGCTCGTCGGGCTCCACCCGCCCCGCCGCGCGCACGGTCTTGCCCAGCAGGCGCATCGTGGCCGGCTCGGTGCGCACACCGAGCTTCTGGATCTTCTCGGTGCTGATGCGCACCTGGTTTGCGGTGTTGGCGCCACCCGCGGCCCCGGGCGCGGCGGCATCGTCTTCGCTGTCGTAGACGGCGATGTAGTCCATGCCCATCGGGTCCTTCTTGGGCGTGGGCGAGGTGTCGGCCAGGCCCATGGGGTTGCGGTAGTACAGCAGCTTGCGCACCTTGGGCGCCGATGCCGCGGCCGCGGCCCCGGTGGCCGTTGCCTGCGCACCGTCAGCGGCCGGGGCGTGCGAGCGGGTGCCAAGCCAATAGCTGCCCGCGCCCACGGCGCCGAGCAGGACGATGGCGAGCACGGTGGTCGATGTCTTCACAGGTCTTCTCCAAGGATGCGTTCGATGTCGGCCAGGCGCATCTGCGCGTCGACCTGGGTCTTGAGCAGTTCTTGCCGGGCCTTGCGGATCTGGCGCTGGGCTTCGAGCAGCATGGCGAACTCGGCCTTGCCGTTCTCGTAGGCCGGCAACGCCGACTGCAGGCTGAGCTCGGACTGCGGCAGCAGTTGGGTGCGGATCAGGGCCTCGGTGCGCCGTGCGGCGTCAAGACCCGCGAGGCTGGCGCCGAGCTCGCCCAGCAACTGGTTCGACAGCGCGTCGGCGCGCGAGCGTGCGGCGTCGGCCATCGCCGCCGACTCGCGCTCCTGGGCGCGGCGCGACGCCTGTTGCAAGGGGATGTTCATCTCGAACATCACGCCCCAGGTGGTGATGCGCGAACCCATCTGCGATGGCGAGAGGCCCACCGTCAGGTCGGGGTAGCGATTGGCCTGCGTCAGGTCGCGGCTGCGCTGGGCGGCCGTCAGGCGCGCCAGCTCGGCCACGATCTGCGGGTTGCGGTCGCGCGCGCGCTCGGCCAGCGATGCCGCGTCGGCGGTGGTCAGCGCCGGCACGGGGCGCAGCGCCGCAGGTTCAGCCAAGGGGGCCGCTGCGTCACGCGCCAGCAGGCCGTTGAGCCTGGCGCGGATCTGGCGCTTTTCGCTGTCGAGCGCGATCAGTTCGGCGCGCATGGCCGTCTGTTCCAGTTGCGCGCGAATGGCGTCGGCCTGGCCCGCCAAACCGCCGGCGTAGCGGGCCTGGGCGACCTGCTCCAGGCGCGCCATCAGGGCCAGCACTTCGCCGGCCAGGCGCTCGTTGCCGGCCGCCCGGTAGTACTCGGCATAGGCGGTCTTGATGCGCGCGGCCAGCTCGGCCCAGGTGGCATCGGCCCTGGCGTCGGCCTGCTTCGCGTCGGCGGTGGCGGCGTCGCGCCGGAGGTCGCGCTTGCCCCACAACGGCAGCGACTGCATCAGCGTGTACCGCGTCTCGCCTACCTTCCAGGGCAGCAGGCTGGGCGCGGCAGCGTTGCCGTAGTTGTTGATGTTCATGAGCTCGACGCGCACCACCGGGTCGGGCAAGGCACCGGCCGGCCCGACGCGTTGCAGCGCCGCGTCGGCCTCTTGCCGCATGGCGCCGAGCTCGGGGCTCTGCGCCCGCGCGTGGGCCAGCAGGCCCTGCACATTGGCGCCCAGTTCGGCGTCCTGTGCGCGCACCGGCGCGTGTGCGAAGACGCCGAGCAGGGCAGCGCCCAGCACTGCATGCACGCCGCGCACACCGCGCACACCGCGCACGCCGCGCACGCCGCGCACAGGGCACGCGCCGGCCGCTGCCGCAGGTGCGCTGCGGGGGCCAAGCCTGGCGGGGTCTCGAAGGGACTTCATCGGTAGGCTCCCGGTGCAGCGGCCTGGATCGGCGCGCCGCCCATCAGGTGTTCAGGTGGCAGCTAGTGTGATCGCCGGCAGCCGACAAGGAAGGCGGCAAGCACGGCGGCGTGGACACCGGCCGGGACACCCCAAGGGCGGTCCGCCGGACCCGTGCGTCGGGCCGCTACAAGGTCAGCCGCAGCGACGCGAAGGGCGTTGGAGGCAGGCGCGCGCCATCCCGGCGCGTCACGCAGGCCCGAACCAGCGCCAGCGCCGGCACGGGCACGGGCACGATCACGGCCGTGGACAGCGACAGCAGTGCCGCGCCCAGGACCGCGTCGAGGGCGGCCTTCAGCGGCGGAATCGAGACGCTGGCCTTGTTGCAGAAGTCCTGGCAGTTGGTCTTGCCAGGCACGCCTTCGTGATGGTGTTCGGCGCCGTGGCACGCGGCGGGCGCCTCGGGCGCAGCAGCATCACGCAGGGCGTCGGCGCGCGCTGCCGGCTCTGCTGATCGATCACCCGGCCCCTCCAGACCCGGCGCCAGGCAGGCATGCGCAACCCCGGCTCCGATGCCGAATAGCCAGAGCAGCAGCACGAGGGCGGCCCAGCGTCGAATGGGTTGTCGGTGATGAAACACGTGGAATCTCTGGCGCGATTTTGCAATCGAAGTCTCGCCCAACGGCCGGCCGCGGCCATTGATGCGAGTCAAGAGGGTGCACCAGACGGTCAAGGTGGAAGTCTTCCTTGATCCGGGGCGCCGCCCCGCCGCACAGAAGTCAGCGGAACGGCTCGGCCCGCGCCAGCAGTTCCTCCAGCCCGGGCTCGTTCGGATCGCGCGGCTTGCCGGGGTGGATGATGGCCACCTGGCAGCTCTCGGCGGCCTCCACCAGGTGCCGGTAGGTGCCGGCGTCGATGTCCTTGATGAACGCCTGCTTGCGCTCGTCGTAGGTGAACATGCGGTCGTTGATGAGCTGGCATTCGTTGCAGCTCGGGCAGCGCGGGGTGTCGATCCAGGCTTCGTCACGCGAATGCTCGATGGCGGCGGTGCCAGCTTCGGCCGCCGCCACGGCCACCGCTGCAGATGCGGGCGCCGCCGCAACGGCCTGCCCCTGCGCCGCCCAGGCCACACGCTCGCGTGCCAGCAGCCGTTCGGCGTGCGAGTCGTGGATGCCGGCGTGCTCCTGCAGCCGGCGCCACAGCAGCAGGCAGCGGCGCGTGGCCTGCATCAGGCGGGCGTCGACGATGACGCGCTGCAACGCATCGCTGACGTCGACCGCCAGCACGTAGGGGATGCGCTGGGCCGCGTCGGCCTCGGGCAGGGCCAGCCAGTCGGCCACCGGCGTCATCGTGGCGTCCCAGCGCTCGCGTGGCACGAGCGCAAAGTGCTGCGCCTGGCGGCGGTCGGTCAGTGCGAAGTCGGCAAAGGTGCAGGCGCAGCGGTCGTTGACGCGCTGCATGGCAGCGTCGGCGTAGGCCAGCGTCTCGACCGGCCAGTCGTCCTCCGGCTGCGCGTTGTGGGCCAGCGAGAAGCGCGTCGCCCAGTCGCCGCCCGCAGCGGCGTCGTAGCAAAAGCTGGGGAAGGCGCGCGATTGCGCCGCCGACGCTGCCGCCAGGTAAGGCGGCAGCACCATGGCCGCGGGCACGGTGGCGGCGTAGACGCTGAACAGGGCCGGGCCCGAGGCGGCCAACCCCTGCGCGATGCGATCACGAAGCGCATAGAGCTCGGAGGCCGCAGCTTGCAGCACGAACATGCCGCCCAGCCCCATGGCCGTGGTGGCCAGCCGCGCGCTGCGCACGCCAAAGGCGTAGTGACCGGTGCCGATGGACGCCTCTTCCAGCAAGTCACCGGTCTGCACCAGCACCTTCACGGACAGGCCTGACGACAGCATCTCCATCAGCGACGCGTTCTCCGGCGCCTCGTTGCGATCAGGCGGGATGCACACCAGGTAGTCGGGCAGGCGCGCCAGATCGTCTGACGTCAGCGCGTGGGCGTCGAAGGCTTCGAAGAACAGGTCGTGCTCGGTCTCGATGTAGGCACCGCGCATCTCGAGGCCGGCGATGGCCAGCGCGCGCACGAGCTCGGTCACTTCGGGCAGCCGTTCGCGGAAGGCCTGTGTCGCACTGGCGCAATCCTCGAACGCAAAGCGGTGCACTTCTGCGCCGGGCTCGTCGTCGTCCTGGGCAAAGAAGCGCTGCGACTCCAGCACGCCCAGCGCATGCACCAGGCGCGCGCGACGCGCCGGCGGCAGCTCGTCGCGCGGCACACCCTTGCCGACGATGCGCGACAGCGCGTCGAAGTCGAACTGCGCCACGTGCGGCCCGCCCACCGCGGCGCGCAGGCTCTGCGGTGCGCGCCCGGCCTGCGAGTGGCTGTGGGCGGCACGCAGGATGTCCGACAACTTCTGCACCAGCACGCTCAGCTCGAGCCGGAAGCGCCGCGCCTTCGCACACTGCGCCACGCGCCAGGCATGCGCCAGCAGCAGCGCCGGCATCTGCGGCGTGCAGCCCAGCACGGCACCGTCGGTGCGCAAGGCACCACCGGCATGGGTCAGCACCTGCTCCAGCGTCTCACCCTCGCGCTTGCCGAGCTCGGCCGCTGCGGCGTCCCACAGTTCGACGAGATCGCCGTGCGCACCGCCCTCGATGGCGCGGCGTATGGCTGCCTCGAGCTGCAGCGCGTGGCGGCGCAAGCGCTCGCCGTCGATGCCGCGCGGCGCCACCTCGCGCAGCACCTCGTCGACGATGCCGCTGAGCGTCTGCACGAAGCCGCTTCGTGTGGCGTACAGGACGAGCGGGAAGTCGTGGCGCAGCGCCGCGAGATCGCGGTAGGGCGCGAGCAGGGCCGGCCGCAGGTTGAGGCCGTCGATCGGCGCCAGGCCGTCGCTCGCGCGGCGCCCGCTGAGGTGAAAGACCAGCTGCTCCTGGTGGCGGGCTTGCATGTCCATGGCGGCTTCAGGCGGTGAGCGA
>JANPMR010000115.1:0-17911 GCA_031427055.1 Rubrivivax sp. | reverse complement strand
CGCTCGCCGCCGGCGTGCACGGCCTGTGCTTCAGCCCCTACCTCGAAGGCCAGCAGCCGGGCTCGCAGATCGGCGAGGCGCAGATCCGCGAGCGCCTGCGCATCCTGCAGCCGCACGCGCGCTGGGTGCGCAGCTTCTCGTGCACCGACGGCCACGAGCAGACGCCGCGCATCGCGCACGAACTCGGCCTGAAGACGCTGGTCGGCGCCTGGCTGGGCACGGATGCCGAGATCAACGAGCGCGAGATCCAGGGCGTGATCGAGGTCGCGCGTGCCGGCCACGCCGACATCGTGGCCGTCGGCAACGAAGTCATGCTGCGCGAGGACATGAGCGAGGACGATTTGCTGGCCTGCATCCAGCGCGTCAAGGACGCGCTGCCGGGCGTGCCGGTGGGTTATGTCGACGCCTACTTCCTGTTCGAGAAGCACCCGCGCATCACGGCGGCCTGCGACGTGGTGATGACCAATTGCTACCCCTTCTGGGAAGGCTGCCCGCGCGAGCAGGCGCTGGCCTACATGCAGACCATGGTGGCGCGCACGCGCGCCGCGGCGCCGGGCAAGCGCGTGCTCATCAGCGAGACCGGCTGGCCCGACCAGGGCAGCGCGTTCCAGGGTTCGGTGCCCTCGCGCGAAGGTGCGATGCAGTACTTCGTCGACACCTGCCAATGGGCGGCGCAGGACGACATCGAGATCTTCTACTTCGCGGCCTTCGACGAAGCCTGGAAGGTGGGTGCCGAGGGCGACGTCGGCGCGTTCTGGGGCCTGTGGGACAAGGACGGCAAACTCAAGTTCGGATGAGCCGGCCCATGTTGACGCTTCCCACCGGCAACGCCATCTGCTACTCGGGCTATCGCGACGGGCAGAACCCGGGAGACCAGACCTACCCTTCGCTGGACGAGATCCGCGAAGACCTGGGCATCCTGCGCAAGAACTGGACGCTGCTGCGCCTGTACGACTGCAGCCCGCACGCTGACCGCGTGCTGCAGGTGATTGCACAAGACCGCCTGCCCTTCCAGGTGATGTTGGGCGCCTACCTGGGCGCCGAGATGAACAACTTCGGCTGTCCCTGGGGCGGCACGCACACCGAAGAGCAGCTCGAGGCCAGCACGCGCGAGAACCGCGCCGAGCTGGACCGCCTCATTGCGCTGGCCAAGCGCTACCCGGACATCGTGTTCTCGGTGGCCGTGGGCAACGAGGCCACGGTCGACTGGACCGACCACTTCGTGCCCGTGCCGCACATGATCGACTACGTGCGGCGCGTGAAGGCCGCCGTCAAGCAGCCGGTCACCTTCTGCGAGAACTACGTGCCCTGGCAGCACAAGCTGCGCGACCTGGTGACCGAGCTCGACTTCATCTCGCTGCACACCTACCCGGTGTGGGAATACAAGCACATCCACGAGGCCCTGGACTACACCAAGGACAACCTGGCCAGCGTGGCACGGCTGTACCCGGACAAGCCCATCGTCATCACCGAGGCCGGCTGGTGCACCAACAGCAATGGCCGCGGTATGCATGCCGAGCACGCCGTGCAGGAACTGCAGGCCATCTACTACCAGGACCTGATGGACTGGACGCGCGCCGAGGGCCTGCTGTGCTTTGTCTTCGAGGCCTTCGACGAAACCTGGAAGGGCTCGCCCGATCCGCTCGAACCCGAGAAGCATTGGGGCCTGTTCACGGTCGACCGGCGGCCCAAGCTCGTGATGCAGGCGATGTACCCCGAACTGATGCCGCAAGTGGCCACCGCTTGAACGACAACGCGGACGGACCTGCGGCCAGCATGCCAGCGGCGTGCCCCACAACAGAAAGCACAACATGACCGCATCCGCTACCACCGCCAGCCACAAGGTCCCGTTTGGGCAGAAGGTCGCCTTCGGCCTGGGCATGCTGGCCAATCAGATGTTCCCGGCTGCCTTGGGCATCTTCATGGTGGTGCTGGTGCAGGACATGGGCTTCCCGACCTGGATGTGGGGCATCCTGTTCTTCCTGCCGCGCGCCTACGACGCGATCCTCGACCCCATCATGGGTTTCATCTCCGACAACACGCGTTCGAAGTGGGGCCGGCGCAGGCCGTACGTGTTCATCGGCGCCATCATGCTCGGCGTCGGTTTCATCGCGATGTGGCAGCTGCACCGCGCCGACGGCATCCCCTACAACTTTGCCTACTTCCTGTTCTGGTCGCTGGTGTTCTTCACCGGGCTGACCGTCTTCAGCATCCCCTACGTGGCCATGGGCTACGAGATGAGCGACGACTTCCACGAGCGCACCAGCATCATGGCCGTGGCGCAGTGGATCGGCCAGTGGGCCTGGGTGATCGCGCCGTGGTTCTGGGTCGTGATGTACGACCCCAAGTGGTTCCCGAACGCCGACACGGCCACGCGCACGCTGTCGGTCTGGGTCGGCATCGCGTGCATGCTGCTGGCCATGGTGCCGGCCGTGTTCCTCCCCAGCCGCTCGACGAAGGACGACACGCACCTCATCCCGCTGACCGTGGCGAACATCGGCATGGGCTTCAAGGAACTGCTGGCCGGCTTCAAGGAGGCCTTCGGCTGCGCGCCCTTTCGCAAGCTGTGTTTCTCCACCTTCCTGATCTTCAACGCCTTCAACACGGTGGCGGCGTTCTCGTTCTTCATCGTCGTCTACCACCTGTTCAACGGCGACACCGCGGCCGCCTGGATCTGGCCTACGTTGTTCGGCAGCGTCGGCGCGCTGGTCACCACCTTCGCGGTCATCCCCACCGTGGCCTGGATGTCCAAGAAGACGGGCAAGAAGACGGCCTTCATGCTGTCGCAGGGCATCTCGCTGCTGGGCTACGTGCTGCTGTGGTTCCTGATGGTGCCCGGCAAGCCCTGGATGTTCATGTTCGCGCTGCCCTTCTTTTCGTTCGGCATCGGCGGCCTGTTCACGATCATGATGTCGATGACGGCCGATGTGTGCGACCTGGATGAGCTGGCCACCGGCAAGCGCCGCGAAGGCATCTTCGGCGCCATCTACTGGTGGATGGTGAAGCTCGGTTTTGCCGTCGCCGGCCTGCTCAGCGGCGCCATCATGTCCTTCGTGGCCTTCACGCCGGGTGCCCCCTTGCAGCCCGAGGGCGCCGTGGACGGGCTGAGGCTCTTCTACTCCGGCGTGCCCATCCTCGGCACGCTGCTGGCCATGTGGATCATGCGCAACTACGACCTCGACGAGAAGCGTGCCCTGGAGGTTCACGCCGAGATCGAGCGGCGCAAGTTGCGCGCCAATGCGTCGTCGTCCCAGGGATCGGGCGCCCGGCCCTGGCTGTTGGAACACGGCCTGCTGCTGCCGAGCGCGGAGCCTTCGGCGTTGGTGGGCAAGACCGCAGGCGAGCTGCGCGCGCTGCACGCAGAGCAGCTTGAACGCGGCCTTTACGGCATGAGCTTCAGCGCCTACGCCGAGAACCAGCGGGCGGGCGACCAGCTGCTGGCATCCAACGTCAGTCGACGCATCGACCTCATCGCGCCCCATACGCGCTGGGTGCGCTCCTTCGCCTGTACCGAGGGGCATGAGGCCATCCCCCGGCTGGCCCGCACCAAGGGCCTCAAGACGATGGTAGGGGCCTGGATCAGCCACGACCGCGAGCGCAACGAACGGGAGATCCAGGCCCTGATCACACTGGCGCAAGAAGGCATGGTCGACATGGCGGTGGTCGGCAACGAGGTGCTGTTGCGGGAGGAACTGTCCGAACAGGAACTGCTCGCCTGCATCCAGCGCGTGAAGGCGGCGGTGCCCGAGACCGTGGAGGTGGGTTGCGTCGACGCCTATTACCAGTTCCTGGAGCGGCCGGCCCTCGTCGCCGCCTGCGACGTGCTGCTGCCCAACTGCTATCCGTTCTGGGAAGGCGCCGACATCGACATGGCCGCGCAGTACCTGCGCCGCATGGTCGGGCTGGTGAAAGCCGCCGGTGGCGACAAGACGGTCATCGTCGCCGAGACCGGTTGGCCCGGCAAAGGCGAGCCCGTGGGCGCGGCCGTGCCGTCGGCCGACAACGCGATGAAGTACTTCGTCGACGTGCAGCAGTGGGGCCGGCGCGAAGGCGTCAAGTTGTTCTACTTCTCGTCCTTCGACGAGCCCTGGAAGCGGCAGCAGGAAGGTGAAGTGGGCACGCAGTGGGGCCTGTGGGACAAGGACGAGCGGCCCAAGTACGGGGTCAGCGGACAGTGAGCGCCCATGAGTGACCTGCGACGCGAGCCCGGCCACGCCGGGACCTGGGCCCTGCTGGCTTTCTTGCTGCAGCTTGCAGCCTGTGGTGGCGGTGGTGGCGAGGCCACGCCAGTGCCGGTTCCTGCGCCGGTTCCTGCGCCGGTGCCGGCGCCCACGCCCCCACCGCCCCTGCCGCCTGCGCCGCCCCCACCGCCGCCCCCACCGCCGCCCGTATCCGCCAACCCGCCCTACGTGCCAGCCCACTACCGCCTGGCCTGGGCGGATGAGTTTGACGTCGACGGCCTGCCCGATGCCACGCGCTGGGCCTACGACACCGATCGCAACCGCCTGGGTTGGTACAACAACGAACTGCAGTACTACAGCGCCGCCCGCTACGAGAACACGGTGGTCACCGGCGGCATGCTGCGCATCACCGCCCGGCTCGAATCGCTCAGCAGCGCCGCCGACTGGGGCGGCCAGCGCTACACCTCGGCGCGCCTCATCACGCGCGGCAAGGCGGCCTGGACCTACGGCTTCTTCGAGGTGCGCGCCAAGCTGCCCTGCGGCCGCGGCACCTGGCCGGCGATCTGGACGCTGGGCACCGGCGGGGTGTGGCCGGACGACGGCGAGATCGACATCATGGAGCAGGTGGGCAGCAACCCGACGCGCGTGTTTGGCACCGTGCACACGCGCGCCGGCAGCGGCGGCGCCAGCACTGGCGCGGCGACGCAGGTGTCCGACGCCTGCACCGCCTTCCACAACTACCAGCTGCACTGGACGGCCAACGAGATCGCCATCGGCGTCGACGGTGTCGTGTACTTCCGCTATGCCAACCCCGGCACCGGCCGCGACCGCTGGCCCTTCAACGCACCGCAGTACCTGCTGCTCAACATCGCCATCGGCGGCGTGCTGGGCGGCACGGTCGACAACAACATTTTCCCGGTGCGCATGGACATCGAGCACGTGCGGGTCTGGCAGGCCGGGCCCTAGCGTCGGCCTGACGTCGCCTCGGCGACCCGTCTTCTGTTGGGCGTCTTCTTGCGACGTCCGTACGATTGGCGTACATTGATGCGGCGCCAGGATTCAAGACTCGCCAGGTCAAGGGATACACAGCATGCAAACTACCACGCCACCGGCGGTCGACAGTTCTCGAGGGGCGCGCCTGGAAGCTCGCGTCTCGGTGCAACAGAAGGCCGTGCTGCAACAGGCTGCTGCGCTGTCAGGGCGCACCCTGAGTGAATTTGTCGTCGCCAGCGCTCAAGAAGCGGCCCGCCGCGTCATCCAGGAGCACGAGACGGTGCGCCTGGGACGCACCGAACAGATCGCGTTCGTCCGCGCCTTGCTCAAACCACCGCCGCCGAATGCGCGCCTGCTAAAGGCCGCAGCGGCCTACCGAAAGCAGATGGGGCTTTGATTGCCCGCGCCTGGCACGCCGTATCGGATCACCGCACTCGGCAAGAGCCACGACCGCGCCAGCTTCGATTGCGGCAGCGCGGCACTTGATCGCTACCTGCACCAGCAGGCCCGTCAAGACGCCGAGAAGAGTGTCGCTGCGCCCTTTGTCCTGATCGAGCCGCCTGCGCTGCGAGTCCTCGGGTACTGCACGCTCTCGGCGTCGTTGGTGAACGCCAGCGAATTGCCCGACAGCCTGGCCAAGAAGCTGCCACGCTATCCGCAACTGCCGGTGACGCTGCTGGGTCGACTGGCTGTTGACCAAGCCGTGAGGGGCAAGGGCATCGGACAGTTTCTGCTGCTTGACGCGCTGCACCGCAGTCTGCATGCCGCCGTCAACGTCGCGGCGGTGGCCGTGCTGGTAGACGCCAAGGACGCCGCGGCTGAAGCCTTCTACAGGCACTTCAGCTTCTTGCCGCTGCAGCAGCAACCGCGCCGCCTGTTTCTGCCCATGAAGACCGTCGCTGGGCTGTTCGACGACTGACCAGATCCAGCTTACCGGTGCCGACGCAAGGAGTGGCCGCCCGCCACCACGCCCCAGGCGAGGTACACGCCGCCCAGCAGCAGCGATTCGACCTGCATCGCCCCGAGATGACTTGCGAGGTGGCTCCAGGGCCGCCGCAGGCCCTCCAGCGACGACACCGAATGCAGCGCGGCGGGCAGCACCAGCAGGTTGACCAGCGGCAGCCACGGCGGCGCCCATTGCAGGCCCGCCGCCACCACCCGCGCGCCGGGGCGCAGGTGGCGCAGCACATGCGCCACCGCCTCGGGCCGGCGCAGCACGTCGTGGGTGAAGTGGAACAGCGCTGCATCGGCCGCCTCGACTGCATCCGGCAGCGCGGCGGTCTCGACCGGCGCGCAAATCAGCGTCACGTTCTTCCAGCCCTGCGCGGCGACACGCTGGCGCGCCTTGTCGATCATCTCCGGGCTCTGCTCGACGCCGATGACCTGCCCTTGCGGGCCGACGGCCTCGCGCAGCAGCGGCAGGCTCAGGCCGGTGCCGCAACCCAGGTCGAGCACGCGCTCGCCGTGGCGCAGCGCCAGGCGGGCAATGGCCTGGCGGCGGATCGGCTCGAAGACGGCCAGTTCCAGGTCGTAGATGTCGGCGCGGCGGCGGTACTGCGCCAGCGCGGCTTCGCGGTCCGGTGTGCGCCGCGGCGGCGTGGCGGTTCGCTCGCTGCGCGCCATCACATCACCCTGCGCCCCAGCGCGCCGGCCACGCGCCGCAGCAGCCACTTGGGTGTGGCGCCCGCGGCCAGCGTGGCGGCGCGATTCAAGGCGCCCGGCACACAGATGACATCACCGCGCAGGCAGGCGCGGTAGCCCTGCTCGGCCACGGCTTCGACCGCGCCCACCAGAAAGGACGGCAGCTTGACGAGCTTGTCGTTGTGCGCCGCCGCGCTGTCGAGCATGCCGGTGGCCGTGATGCCCGGGCACAGCGCGGTGACGGTGACGCCGCTGCCGCGCAGTTCTTCGGCCAGCGACTCGGTGAGCGAGAGCACGTAGGCCTTGGTCGCGGCGTAGGTGGCCAGCCCGGGCACCGGCTGGAAGGCCGCGATCGAAGCCACGTTCAGCACGCGGCCGTGGCCGCGCTTGACCATGGCTGGCACAAAGGCCGAGAGCAGGGCGGTCAGCCCGGACACGTTGAGATCGATCAACTGCTGATGGCGCGCCGCGGCAATGCGCTCGAAGGCGCCCTGTTCGAGCACACCGGCGTTGTTGACGAGCACGTCCACCGCACGCCGTTTGCGCCGCAGGGCCTGCGCCAGCGCGGCCGCGGCGCCGGGCGCGGCCAAGTCGGCAGGCATCACGTCCACGGCCACGCCGTGCGCGGCGCGCAGCGTCGTGGCCAGCGTGTTCAGCTTGTCGGCGCTGCGGGCCACCAGGATCAACCGGTGGCCGTCGCGTGCGAAGCAGGCGGCCAGCGCCTCGCCGATGCCTGAGGAGGCGCCGGTGATGAGCGCGGTCAGGGGCGCGGTGATCGGTTTGCCGTTCGCTGGGGCGCTCATGGTGCGTGCTCTTCTTGATCAAAGCCAGGCGGGCGCCCATTCTGCGCCGCGCGCTGGCCCTGCAGGCAGCCCACATGCCGGCTGTCTGTTGCGGATCAAGCCGGGTCGCGCAGGCGACGGGTGCCGCGGCCGCCAGCCGCTACGATGGTCCGCAGAGACACGGCCGCCCACGCGGGGCACGCCGCCCGAACACTCAAGGAGCGCCCCGATGCGCCAGCTGACCCGACACGACGCGCGCTTCCTGTACGCCGACACCGCGCACGCCAATGCCAACGTCACCTATGTGCAGATCTACGACCAGCGCACGGCGCCCGGCGGCAAGCTGCGCTTCAAGAGCATCCTGGCGCACATCGAAAGCCGTCTGCACCGCAGTCCGATCTTCCGCAACCGCCTGCTGCGCGTGCCCCTCGAATTGGACGACCCGTACTGGGTCGAAGACGAGCACTTCGATCTCGAGTACCACGTGCGCCACATCGCGCTGCCGGCGCCGGGCGACTGGCGGCAGTTCTGCATCCAGGCCTCGCGCATCCACGCCCGCGCGCTCGACCTCAGCCGCCCGCTGTGGGAGATCTACGTCATCGAAGGCCTGGACAGCGTGGCCGAGTTGCCCAAGGGCAGTTTCGCGCTGCTGACCAAGATCCACCACGCGGCGCTGGACGTCGAGCGCCACGACGAGATCATCGAGGTGCTGCACGACGCCGCGCGCCGGCCGCCCCGGCACGAGCCGCTGGCGCCGTGGTTCCCCGAGCGGCCGCCGGGCGCGTTTTCGCTGCTGTGCCGAGGTGCCGTGCACACGCTGCTGTCGCCCACCCGTCTGGCCGCGCCGCTGGCCCGCATGGCCCCCAAGCTGAAGGCGTTTGCCGCCGATCTGATGGCGCCCGAGCAGCGGGCCGCCACGCGCTTCAATTCCACCGTCTCGGCACACCGCGTGTTCGACACGCGCCGCTTTGCGCAGGCCGAATTCGACGCCATCCGCGCCCTTGTTCCCGGTGCGACGCTGGACGACGCGGTGCTGGCCGTGTGCGCCGGTGGCCTGCGCCGCTACCTGGGCGAGCGCGGCGAGCTGCCGGTGGCCGACCTGTGGGCCGATGCGCCCTGGGATGCGCCCGGTGACGCGCCCGGTGGCGTGCCCAGTGAAGCCAAGCCGCGCCGCGTGCAGCTGGGCACATCCGAGGCCGACCCGCTGCAGCGGCTGGCGCTGATCCAGACCCAGACCCAGACCGCTGGCACGCAAGCGCCGCCGACCAAAGACGCCCGCAACCAACCGCTGGCCTGCTTCACGCTCAAGCGCCTGGCCGCGCCGGCCACGCCGCTTTACCTGAACGGCGCACGCCTGAGCTACCTGTCGGCGCTGCTACCCATTGCCGACGGCATGGGCCTGGTGTTTGCGGTCACCTGCTACGACGGCCGCATCGTGGTCTCGCCCACGTCCTGCCGCGAGTTGCTGCCCGACCCGCAGGCCTTCACGCAATGCGTGCGCGACAGCTTCCAGGAGTACCTTGCGCGGGCCGGCATGAAGAACATCAACCCCGCGCCGGCACCGGCACGGCGCGTCAGACCGGCAGCGCCTGGTGCGTCAGCATCCGGTAGGCCAGGCCCAAGGGCCCGGAAGGCTCGAAAGGCGTCCACTGCCCCTCGGGCTGAGCCAGCCGGTCGGCCACGATCCACAGCACCGCGGCGTTGAAGCCCAGCCCGACGTGACTGCCGGGCACACGAATGTTTTCGTGGCGTGAGGGGTCGCCGTCGATGGTGGCTTCTTGCGGCGGCACCACGCCGTCGCTCAGCGAATACAGGCAGCTCATGGGCATCTGCAACTGCTCGTGCTCGCGCAGCTTGCGCGCGCGCGGCTGCATGGTGTGCACTGCCGGGCCCATGGGGTGCGCGATCAAGCGGTACATGGCCTTGACGAAGGCCGGTGAGGCGCTGCCGTCGGGGTCGACCGTGACCGGGCTGCCCAGCGTGATGACGTTGCGCACGCACTCCGGCGCCTGGTGTGCGCCGTAGAGCGAGAACACGCCGCCCAGGCTCCAGCCGACGAGGCTGAGCTTGCGGCCCGAGGTGTGCGCGATGTGTCGGATCTTCTGCTCCAGCGCCGTGGCGTGGCGCGAGCGAAAGCCGACATTGCGGCCCAGTCCCCAGGTCTCGACCGCGTAGCCGCGGTTGCGCAAGAAGATCTCGAGCGCGATCAGGCTGGTCTCACTGCCCATGAAGCCGGGCAACAGCAGCACCGGGTGGCCGTCACCGCGCGGCGCCTGCGCCAAGAGCGGTGTCGACCAGGGCAGCAGCGCCAGCTCAAGCAGCGCGCGAACTTCGAGCGCCTGGTACACCAGGTGCGGTGGGCCTGAATGCGAATGTCGGGTTGCCATACGTCCGATGCTAGTCGGCTGCATGGTGCTGAATTAGAGACTTCAGTCGGGGCCTACCCCAGGGCGCGTGACGGATCGGACACGCTGCAGTAGGTGGCGATGGCGTGCGCCGGCAGCGTGGCGCTTGCCCAGCGGCCGGCGGCGGCCAGCGTGAAGGTCTGCGCGGTGTCGCCGCGGTTCATCACCACCACGGCCAGGCTGCCGTCGGGGTTGACGCAGGCGGTGGCTTCCAGCACCTGGCGCGTGGCTGCGCACAGCACACGCTGCGCGCCGGGCTGCATGTGGCGCGCAAAGTGGCCCAGTGCGGCATGCGAGCTCTGGCAGTGCACGGCCGCGCGGCTGGCGTCGGCCAGCACGGGTGCGCTGCAAAAGTTGCCCACGTGGTTGGGGCCGCCGTGCTCGTCGAGCAGCAGGTTCCAGTCGATCCAGCCCACCGTCCAGTGGTTCAGGTCCTGGATGATCGATCGCGCGTAGCGCTCGGCCAGACCCCACTCGCCGGTGTGCGGCCCGCCTTCCTGGCAGCCTTCGGTGAAGAGCAACTGCTTGTCGGGCCAGGCGTCGTGCAGTTGCTGGACCTGTTCGAAGTGGTCTTCCACGTACCAGTGGAAACCGGCGCCCCAGACGTACTGGGCGGCTTCGGCGTCGGCGTAGACGGTGCCGGCGCGCTGCACCAGCTCATCCCGGTTGTGGTCGTGCACGATGAGCTTGACGTGCTGCAGGCCGGCCGCGTGCAGCGCCGGGCCGAGGTGGTCGCGCACGAAGTCGCGTTCTTCTTCGGCGCTGTAGATGCACGAGTCCCAGCGCTGCGTGGCCTGCGGCTCGTTCTGCACGCTCAGGCCCCAGATCGGTACGCCCTCGGCGGCGTAGGCCTGGACGAACTTGACGTAGCACTGCGCCCAGGCATCGCGGTACTCGGGCCGCAGCTGTCCGCCTTCGTTCATGCGGCCGGTGGTCTTCATCCAGGCCGGCTGGCTCCAGGGCGAGGCCAGCAGGCGGATCGGCCGGCCGGCGGCGCGCTGCGCCGCGTGGATCATGGGCAGGATGGCCTGGCGGTCGCGCTCGATGTTGAAGTGCGCCAACGCAAAGTCGCCGGGGACGTCGGCGTGGGCGTAGTTGCCCAGGCCGAAATCGCTGCTGCCCATCGGCACGCGGCACAGGGTGTAGCCGTGGCCGTGTGTGGGGTCGAACCAGGCCTGCATCAGCTCGTCGCGCAGGGCGGGCGTGAGCTGCTGCCAGGTCAGCGCGGCGGCCTCGGTGAAGGCGCCGCCAAAGCCCAGCAGCGTCTGCATCCGGCGCGCCGGATCGACGAAGACAGAAGGCCCCGCCGGGGCGGGGCCTTCGTGCCAGTCCAGGCCCGGCTGCGCCGCCAGCCGCTCGCCGCCGTCGCGGCTGCTCAGCCAGCAGCGCAGGGGCAGCGCTGCGCTCACTTCGACCAGTGGATGCCGTCGACGCGTATTTTCGGCAGACCGGTGGTGTTCAGCGGCTTGCCCGTGAACGAGAAGCGATCGGCGATGATGAAGCGGAAATTCACCAGGCGCAGGTCCAGCTTGGGGTTGGCCGCCACGAAGGCCGAGAGCGGGATCGACACATTGCACCAGGCGTTGGTGTTGCAGTAGCCGTAGTCGCCGGGGCCGATCTGCAGGAAGGCCTCCTGCCCGTCGCGGTCTTCGGTGTCGGTGCTGATGCCGATCTCGATCTTGCCCGGGTAGCTGTCGCTCTTGACGCTGAAGTTCAGCCGACCCGCGGCAGCGAAGCCCGAGAGGTTCTCGGTGACACCGGAGGCCGAATAGAGGAACAGACCCCAGCCGTAGTCGACCGGGTTGGGCGTGAGCTCGAAGCTGGTGCCGCCATCGCCCGGCGCGCCGCCGGCCACGTCGGCGTAGCCTGTCGCCGCAAACGGGTCCCACTTCAGGCCCGTGGCACGCGCCTCGCCGGCCACGGTGGCTTCGGAGTACAGCGTGTAGCGGTTGGCCGTGATGGCCGGCGCCACAGTGGGCGCCACCCACTTCAGCGCGCTGGCGGTGGTGTAGGTGCCGCTCTCGCAGGCCCAGGTCACGCCGCAGGTACCCAGGCCTTGCACGGTGTAACGCGCCTGGCGGTCCTTGTTGAAAAGACCCCAGCCGTCATCGCCCTGTTTCCAGGGTTCGTCGAAGGCCTGGAAGTAGAAGATGGCCTGCGGCCCGTTGCCACTGCGGCCCGCGGCGGCCCAGGCCTGCAGCGCGTCGAAGTAAAGCTTCTGGTTCACGGGGTGGGCACGGAACGCGAGGTTGGGGCCGCCGGCGGTGTCCACGGCCGTCCAGCCGGTCTCGCCGATGATCATCGGCATGCCCGAGAGGCCGCTCTTGTCGAGCCCCGCACGGGCCTGGCCGAACTGGCGCTTGGCCTCGGTGATGGACGCGGCCACCATGGCCTGCGCACGCTGGTCGACCGGCGTGGCCTTCAGTCGCCAATCCCAGAGCTTGGGATCGTAAAAGGTGTCGAGCAGCGGATAGGTGTGTACCGAGGCGAAGTCGACCACGTCGGAGATGGCCTTGGGCACCGAGGCCCAGAAGAGCCAGTTGTCGTCGGTGGTCACGGGCTGCGTGATGGCACTGCGTACACGGCGGAGATAGCCGCCCATCACCACCGGGTCGATCTTGTGCGTGGACCACTCGACCATGGTTTCGTTGCCCACGCTGACGGCGGCCACGATGGTCTTGAAGCGGTTGGCCAGGTCGATGCACTTCGCCAGTTCGGCCTGATTGGAGGCCTCGGCGGCCAGGTCGTAGACCGGGTTCGGGTAGGCGCCCAGCATCACCTTCAGGTCGAGGTTGTTGTCGCGGATGACGGTGAGCACTGTCTCGGCAAACGCGCTGCTGCTGAACAGGCGGATGGTGCCGATGCCCGTGGCCTTGATGAGCCGAAGGTCCTGCAGCACATTGGCCGGCGTGATGACTTCCTTGCCGATGTCGGCTTCACTGCGCGAAGTGCGGTAGGGCGAGTAGTTGACCGCGGCCCGCGTCACGAATTCCGTGGGCAGGGCACGGCGATCGGTCACCGACAGCGGCGACTCGGTGTAGCCGCCACCGCCGCAGGCCGTGAAGGTGGCGGCCAGCGCCACGGTCATGGCGGCAGCCAGGGTTCGGTGCAGGGTACGCTGCGGCGTGCGGGCCAGCGCGCGGATCCAGTTGTTCGTCATGGGAGGACCTCGGATTCAGAACTGGTAGTTCGCTTCGACCGACACCCAGTTGCCACGGTTGGCAATGCGGGAGTCGACGTTCGAGAAGGCGTCGTTGGCGGGCATGCTCAGTGGGGCCTGGCCCTTGCGGCTGTAAGCCACCGCGTTCAGCGAGCCCGAGACGCTGAGGCCGCCGCCCACGGCGTAGCGCGCGCCGAGGCTGGCAAACAGCGCGGAGTTGCTCTGGCCTCGCTCACTGGGGTTGGCGGTCTTGGCCTTGCCCAGATAGGTCAGGCCGGCGTAGGCCACCAGCTTGGGGTTGACGTACTTGCGCAGGCCGAGCATGAGGTCGGTGGAGCTCGCCGCGTAGCCTGGGTTCGGCACCCCGTTGGCGTCGATGCCACCCCAGTTGACGTTGAAGGGGCTGTTCCACTGCGCCTGTGCACCCTGCGTCAGCGGCACCGCGTACGAACCGCTCCAGCGGTTGAAGCGCAGCCCGCCCGAGACTTCGTAGGCAGTGCCGATCTGGTACTTGCTCAGCATCATGAACATGCCCTGGCTGCTGCCATTGAGCTGCGCGTCGTCGCGATCGGGGAAAGGCGTCAGGCCGGTGAAGGGCGCCTTGGCAAAGGCTGCGGGCGGGCCGTTGCGCGCCGACTGCAGAACAGCCTCGACGACCAGCGGGCCCCGCGCCCACAGCGCCCAGAACTCAAACAGTTCCGGCTTGTTGCGCTTGAAGTGGGTGTCGCCCATGTCGTAGGTGCCTTCGAGCACCAGGTTGCCATCGGCGACGAAGAGCTCGCGCGTGGTGTAGCGCAGCGCCTTGGTGAGGATGCCGTAGGCCGCGCCGGCATCGCTGAACGCGGTCTGCCCGAGGTCGGACGCGTAGGGGTAGTCGGGCCGGTTCCAGCCGCGCGAGAGGAAGTTGCCGATCTGCACGGTGCCGTAGTACTCGTGCTTGAGCGTGGCGCTGCGCTCGTAGACCACGCCGGGCAAATCGGCCTTGCCGTCGCGGAAGCGCTGCGAGTAGGTGCCCGAGATCGTGAAGCCCTGGGGCAGCTCGTACTTGACGCCCAGGACGGGCTGGATCTGCACGCTGTCCGTTGCCAGGCCGCCGTATTCCTTGCCGTAGACCAAGTCGTCCGCCCAGATGAAGTGGCGGCCGGCCTGTGGGTCGCGCTGGCAGCCTTTGCAACCGTTGCTGACGTAGCCCAAATTCACCTTGGCGAAGCCTGTCAGGCTGAAGGGGCCGTATTCGAAAGCATGAGCCGCCGTGGCGGCGCCCAGGCCCAACACGCACAGCGCGACAGGCAGCACGCTGCGGACAGGACGTCGCGGCTGTCCGGCCAGGCGGGCCGTGGCACCCCGTTGACGAGAAATTTCTTGATGCATAAGACGGGCCACCTCGGGCTGGATGAGTGAGCTGAAAGCGCTTTCATAGAATACGGTCGTCGGTGCCGTTGCGTCAACGCGTACACGCTGCGTGTTTACCCTCGCGACTATCGGAGCGCACGCATGGGCGGGTGAGGCATTCGGGTAAATGCGGGATCAGGTTGAAAGCGCTTTCACAAACAATGGCCGCGCAGGCAGTCTCTGCGCGCGAAGGGAATGCGATGACTCCGACGAACACCGGCCGGCTGGCCCGCTTGGCCCGCTTGGCGGCCATTGCCGTGCTGGCCGTCGCGCTGCCGGTCGCGGCACAGCCCGTGAAGCTGGGCGCCGGCACCTATTACCTGTCGCCCAAGCCCGGCGACAAGGCCGTGCCGAGCGCGCCCTTGCGCACCGAGGCCATGCTCAAGCGCGCCGCGCCCACCAGCCAGTGGTACTCGACGCTGATCTTCAACCCCAAGCCCGACCCCATCTTCGTTCAGCCGATCACCGTGAAGGCCACGCCCGCCGGCCTGGAGTTCGCGCTGCCGTCCAAGGAAGTGGTGAACAGCGTTCGCCAGGACGTCGAGATCCGCTATCCGCACAAAGACCCGCTGCTGATCGCGCCCGTGGCCTTCGAGCCCGGCACGGCCAAGCTGGCGGGTGCCGATGATTGGTCGATCGACATCTCGATGGCGCGCGGCGCCGACGACATGCGCACCACGGTGGCTCGCGGCCACCCCTATGCGTCGATCCAGATCACCCGGGGCGACCTGCGCGTGCGCCTGCCCGCAGCCGGCCAGCGCCTGCACACCGAAGCCGACGCGCGCGTGCTAGCTTTGAGGGTGGGCGCGAAGACTTACGCGCTGTTCGGCCCCAGCGGCGTGAAGTGGGAGCCGACCTCAAGCACCGAGTGGATCGCGCGACTGCCTGAAGGCAAAGGCTACCTGTCGGTGGCCGGGCTGCCCGACGACCAGGCCGCCACACTGGCGCTCTTCACGCGCCACGCCTACGCCTTCATCCAGCAGACGCGGGTCGAGTGGAACTACGACGAAGCCGCGAGCCGGGTCGAAACCACCTTCAGGGCCACGACGAAGGTGATGGAAGGCCCGGACAACGGGCCGCTGCTCGGCCTGTACCCGCACCAGTGGTTCAAGAATGCCTCGGTCGACGGCAAGCTCGGGCCGGCCTTCGACACCGTGCGCGGCAAGCTGCGCCTGCTGGCCGCCTCGCAATTCAAGACCACCACCCCCTACAACGGCTTCGTGCCCTACTGGCCCGCCATCACCGCGTCGCCGCGCCTGGATGAGCTGAAGGATCTGATGCAGAAGGATCTCAGCACCGCAGGCCGCGAGTTGCAGCGCGAAGGCAAGAGCGCGTACTGGGCCGGCAAGGGTCTGCAGCGCACGCTGAAGCTGGCCGAGGTCTTCGAGCAGCAGGGCGACAACGCCAGCCGCGACCGCCTGCTGGACATGGCGAAAAAGCGCGCCGAAGAGTGGCTGGGTGGCAACAACGACCGCGGGTATGTGCAGCTCGACAAGTCGATCGGCGTGGTCTCGATCTACCCCGAGGAATTCTTCGCCATCACCGAGATCAACGACCACCAGTTCTGGTACGGCTACTGGATACGCGTGGCCGCCGAGGTGGCGCTGCGCGACCCGACCTGGATCGCCAAGGACCGCTGGGGCGGCATGATCGAGCTGCTGATCGCCGACATCGCCACCACCGAGCGCGGCCGCGCCGACTTCCCCTTCCTGCGCAACTGGGACGCTTACGAGGCGCACACCTGGGCCAACGGCATCGGCGCGGGCGTGGGTGAATTCGGCAACAACAACGAAAGCTCGTCGGAGGCCATCAACGCCTGGGCCGGGCTCATCCTGTGGGGCGAGGTCACCGGCAACAAGGCGCTGCGCGACCTGGGCGTGTACCTGTACACCAACGAGACCCTGGCCATCAACCACTACTGGTTCGACATCCACGGCCTGGTCTTCGCGCCCGAGTACAACAAGAACGTCGAGGTCAGCCAGGTCTTTGGCGGCATGTACCGCCACGACACCTGGTGGATAGACGACCCGCGGCAGATCAAGGGCATCAACCTGCTGCCCGTGACCACGGCGCACACCTACATGGGGCGCGACCCGGCCTTCGTCAAGCGCAACTTGGGCACCCTGCCGGCCGAGACCGCGCTGTGGAACCGCATCGCCAAGAAGCCCAGCCCGCCGCCGCCCAAGGACATCTGGCAGGACGTGTTCGCGCAGTACCTGGCGCTGGCCGACCCGACGGAAGCGCTGAAGACCTGGGAGCGCTGGGGCTCGGTGGAATTGGGTGCGTCGCGCAGCTACACGCTGCACTTCATGCTCAACCTCCAGGCCTTGGGCACGCCGGACTTCGGGGTCACTGCCGACACCCCGCTGCACGCGGTGTTCAAGCGCGCCGACGGCAACCGCACCTACCTGGCCTTCAACGCGCGCAAGACACCGCTGGAGGTGAAGTTCAGCGATGGCAAGCGGCTGACGGTGGCGCCGGGCACGCTCGGCCGCATCGGCGCCGCCAACTGATGGGCACGCTGCTACGGGAAAGCCTGGGGTTGTTCGCCCTTGCCAAGCGAGACGCCGCCCGCGCATACTGATGAAAGCGCTTTCACAAACTTGAGCTTGGCTCGATAAGCCTCGTTGACTTTGGTACATCGCGCTTCGAGATGGACCCCGCCAACCGGCCCATTGCCGGGCGGCACACTACCCCAGGACACACCGCCATGAATTCCCGCCGCTTGCCTCACTTGCTCACTGCCACGGTGCTGGCTGCCTCGCTGATGCTCGCGGCCTGCGGCGGGGGCAGCGGTGAGGCGCCGCCCTCGGCACCGGGCGCGGCAGTCGACTCCACCGGCCTGGTGGTCACCATCACCGACAGCGTGGCCGAGACCACCGCCACCGGTCCCGTCACCTTCACCTTCGCCTTCAACAAGGACGTGGGCACGAGCTTCACCGTCGATGACATCACGGTCACCGGTGGTGCCAAGGGCACGTTCACGCGGGTCAGCGGCACGAGCGCCACCTTGGTGGTGACCCCCACGGCCAACAGCACTGGAATGATCGTGCTCAGCGTGGCGGCGAACGGCGCACAAGACGCGGTCGGCAAGGGCAGCGCGGCGGCCAGCTCTCAGCAGGCCTATGACAGCGTGGTGCGCACGCAGATGGCGCTGCCGGTGAGCTTCGACTCCGCCAGCGTCAACTACGGCCTTACCGGCTTCGGCGGTGCCGAGGACTCGACCATCGTGGTCGATCCGACCCTGGCCACCAACAAGGTCGCGAAGGTCGTGCGCGCTGCTGGCGCGGAGACCTATGCGGGCACCACGGTCACGGCGGTCAACGGCGCGGGCGTGCAGACCGGCCTGTTGCCGAA
>JANPMR010000114.1:0-3348 GCA_031427055.1 Rubrivivax sp. | reverse complement strand
GGCGAGCTCACCGTGGAGCAGGTGGCCGACGAGCTCTCGGCGCTGGCCGACACCGTGCTCGACGTCGCCGTGCGCTGGGCCTTTAGCTATCTGCGCCAGCGCCACCGCGACGCACCCGGCCTGGCCGTCATCGCCTACGGCAAGCTCGGCGGCAAAGAGCTCAGCTACGGCAGCGATCTCGACGTCGTCGTCTTCGTCTACGACGATGCCGACGAGCCGGACAAGCAAGCCGCGCTGGAGGTCTACACCGCCTTCGTGCGCAAGCTCATCACCTGGCTCACGCTGCGCACCGCCGCGGGCGAGCTGTTTGACATCGACACCGCGCTGCGGCCCAACGGCAACTCGGGCCTGCTCGTGACCTCGATCGACAGCTACGAGCGCTACCAGGCCGGCCGTGGCAGCAACACCGCCTGGACCTGGGAGCACCAGGCGCTGACGCGGGCGCGCTTTGCCGCCGGTGCCCGCAGTGTGGCGGCCCGCTTCGAGGCCACGCGGCGCGCCGTGCTGGGCGCGCCGCGCGACCACGCGGCGCTGCTTGATGAGGTGCGCAGCATGCGCCAGAAAGTGCGCGCCGCGCGCCCGGTGCCGGCCGGCCGCTTCGACGTCAAGCACAGCGCGGGCGGCATGATGGATGTCGAGTTTGCGGTGCAGTTCCTGGTGCTGGCGCATGCTGCGGCGCACCCGGCGCTGGCCGACAACGCCGGCAACATCGCCCTGCTGCAGCGCGCCGAGGCCGCCGGCCTGCTGCCGCTGGGCGTGGGCACGGCGGCCGCCGACGCCTACCGCGAACTGCGCCGCGCGCAGCACCACGCGCGGCTCGACGAGCAGCCGACGCAGTTCGAGCCCGAACGCCTGGCCGCGTCGCGCGACGCCGTGCTGGCGCTGTGGCAAGCCGTCTTCGGCTGATCGCCGCTGCGCCCGGTGCGGCCTGGTCGCTGCTGGGCGGGGTGCTGATGATCGGCAGCGTGCTGGTCTGGTGGCTGCCCGCGGCGCTGCTGGATTGGCAGCCGGCGCTCGCCGCCACCGAGCCCTGGCGCGCCATCAGCGCCGCCTTCGTGCACTGGAGCCCGCTGCACCTGGGCGCCAACCTGCTGGCGGCCGGCGTGGTCACGCTCTACGGCCGCGCCGCGCGCGTGCCACTGGCGCAGGCCCTGGCCTGGCTGGCCGCCTGGCCGCTGACGCACCTGGGCCTGCTGCTGCAACCGGCGCTGGCGCACTACGGTGGGCTGTCGGGCGTGCTGCACGGCGGTGTTGCCGTCACCACGCTGTGGCTGATGGTGGCGCAGCGCGGCCGCGCGCGCACGGTGGGTGCGCTGGTCTTCGTCGGCCTGGTCGTCAAGCTGGCCAGCGAGCAGCCCTGGGGGCCGCCGCTGCGCGCCAGCGCCGAATGGGACATCGCCGTGGCGCCGCTGGCCCACGCCACAGGCGCCATCGCCGGCCTGGCTTGTGGCGCGCTCGCGCTGCTGTGGCAGCATCGGGCCCGCCCATGACCCCATCCCGCAGCGCCGACGGCCGCAAGACCCAGCTCGACGCCGTGGCCATCGTGCTGCTGCTGGCTTGCAGCGCAATATGGGGCGTGGCGCAGGTGGCGGCCAAGTTCACGCTGCAAGACGTGCCGCCGCTGTTGCAGGCGGGGCTGCGCTCGCTGGGTGCGGCCGTGCTGCTGCTGGCCTGGTCGCGCTGGCGCGGTCTTGACCTGTTCTCGCGCGACGGCACCGGCCGCGCCGGGCTGCTGGCCGGCGCGCTGTTCGCGGCCGAGTTCGCCTGCATGTTCATCGGGCTGCAGTTCACCACCGCGTCGCGCATGGTGGTCTTCCTGTACATGGCGCCCTTCGTCGTCGCCTTGGGCATGCCCTTGATCGCCCGCCACGAGCGCCTGTCGGCGCCGCAGGCCGCGGGCCTGGTGCTGGCCTTTGCGGGCGTGGTGTGGGCCTTTGCCGAGGGCTTCACGCAGCCCGCCGCCGGGCCACGGCAATGGCTGGGCGACGCCCTGGGCTTTGCCGGCGCCGTGCTGTGGGGGCTGACCACCCTGGCCACCCGCGCCACCGGCCTGAGCACGGCGCTGCCCGAGAAGACCCTGATGTACCAGCTGGCGGTGTCGGGCGTGGCGCTCACTGTGGCCAGCCCGCTGGCCGGCGAGCCCTGGCCGCAGGCAATCGGCGCCACCGCCGCGGCCGCGCTGGCGTTTCAGGTGGTCGTCGTCACCTTCGCCAGCTACCTGACTTGGTTCTGGCTTGTCCGCCACTACCCGGCCACGCGCGTCTCGGCCTTCGTGCTGCTCACGCCGGTGTTCGGCCTGCTGGCCGGCGTGCTGCTGCTGAACGAGCCGCTGACGACGCGGCTGGTGGTGGCGCTGGCGGCGGTGTGCGTGGGCATCGCGCTCGTCAACCGCGCGCCGGGAAAGGCGCGCGCTTGACGAAGCAGCCAATGAACGTATGGACAAGTGGCATACAATTTCAGCCTCACGTTCGCCGTACACCAAAGGTCCACCATGGCCCAAGCCCTTGAGCCCGTCACGATCAGCATCCGCGCCAAGGCGGGGCAGCGCGACCTGATCGATCAGGCGGCCGACCGCCTGGGCCGCAGCCGCTCGGACTTCATGCTCGAAGCCGCCTGCAGGCAGGCCGAAGACGTGCTGCTCGACCAGACCTACTTCGCGCTCGACGCGAAGGGCTTTGCCGCCTTCCAGGCTCTGCTCGACAAGCCGCCAGCACCCACCGACCGTCTGCGCCGCACCCTCAAGGCGCAGGCGCCCTGGGACACCGCCCCGGCCACAGCCAAAGCCACCCGCAGACGCGTGAAGTGACAGCACCGATGCTCTCGGCGCCGCAGCCGCTGGCCGACCATCATCAACTCGCCGACTTCGACAGCGGCGAGCCCTCGCTGGACGACTGGCTGAAACGCCGCGCGGCCAGGAACCAGGCCAACGGCTCGTCCCGCACCTACGTCGTGTGCAATGGCCCGGCGCTGGGCCGCGTGATCGGCTACTACTGCCTTGCTGCAGGCGCCATCGGCCATGCCGAGGCACCATCGACGCTGAAGCGCAACCGGCCCGACCCGGTTCCCGTGCTCGTCCTCGGCCGCTTGGCCATCCACAAGGACTACCACCAGCAGGGCATCGGCACGGCGCTGCTGAACGACGCCATCCGGCGCGCGATGCAGGCCGCCGACATCGCCGGCGTCACCGCGCTGCTGGTTCACGCCCTCTCGGAACAGGCCCGGCGCTTCTACCGCTCGCGCGGCTTCGTCGAATCACCCGCCAAGCCCATGACGCTGTGCCTGATGTTGGCCACGGTTGGACAGGCGCTGCGTGAGCCGTAGACCGCATCACGGCTTGCTGCCCGGCTC
>JANPMR010000113.1:0-2429 GCA_031427055.1 Rubrivivax sp. | reverse complement strand
GACGTGCTGCGCGGCAGCCTCAAGCTCGGCCGCGTCGAGTGGGATCTGCTGGGCGAGCACAACCAGATGAATGCGCTGGCGGCCATTGCCGCGGCCGAACACGTCGGCGTGGCGCCCGAGGCGGCCTGCGCGGCGCTGGCCACGTTTCGCAACGTGCGCCGGCGCATGGAACTGCGCGGCGAGGCCGGTGGCGTCAAGGTCTACGACGACTTTGCCCACCACCCCACGGCCATGCGCACCACGGTGGACGGCTTGCGGCGCAAGGTGGGCCACAACGCGCGCATCCTGGCCGTCTTCGAGCCGCGTTCCAACACCATGAAGCTGGGCACCATGAAGGCGCAGCTGCCCTGGGCGCTTGAAGAGGCCGACCTGAGCTTTGGCCTGCAGGGCGATTACGGCTGGAGCGTACGCGAGGCGCTGGCGCCGCTGGGCAAGATCGCGACCGCCGCGGACAACGTGGACGCGCTGGTGGCCGACGTGGTCCGTGCCGCACAGAGCGGCGACCACGTGCTGTGCATGAGCAACGGCGGCTTCGGCGGCATCCACGCCAAGCTGCTGGACGCGCTGACGGCGCGCGCCATGAGCACCTGAACACGCAGAGCCCGCACTGACGGTTTTCGAAGTCGACCTGCCCCCACCTGAAGGCCCGCCAGCCATGCGACTGAAGAACAAGATCTGCATCGTCACCGGTGCCGCACAGGGCATCGGCGCGGCCACCTGCGCACGCTTTGCCGCCGAGGGTGCCGTCGTCATCGGCTGTGATCGGCGCGCCGAGGGGGTGAGCGAGGCCTACGAGCGCCATGCGGTCGACGTCACCCACCGCGTGGCGGTGGACATGATGGTGGCCGCCGTGCTCGAGCGCCACGGGCGCATCGACGTGCTCGTCAACAACGCCGGCATCACCAAGGACGCGCGGCTGGTGAAGATGACGCTGGAGCAGTTCGACGCCGTCATCGACGTCAACCTGCGCGGCGTCTTCCATTGCTCGCAGGCGGTGGCCGGCACGATGATCGAGCAAGGCGCCGGCGTGATCCTCAACGCCAGCAGCGTGGTCGGCATCTACGGCAACTTCGGCCAGACCAACTACGCGGCCAGCAAGTTCGGCGTCATCGGCTTCACCAAGACCTGGAGCCGCGAGCTCGGCCCCAAGGGCATACGGGTCAACGCGGTGGCGCCGGGCTTCATCGAGACGCCCATCCTGGGCACCATCCCCGACAAGGTCTTGCAGCGCATGCGCGAGCAGGTGCCGCTGGGCCGCATGGGCCGGCCCGAGGAGATCGCCAGCGTCTACGCCTTCTTGGCCAGCGACGACGCCAGCTACATCAACGGCGCCGTGATCGAGGTCTCTGGTGGCATGACGGTTTGATGCGCTAGCCCATAAAATGCATCAAATTCGCAAAAGTGAATCAGCCATGCGCACAACCCTCACGATCGAATCCGATGCCTTCAGCACGGCGCAAGCCTACGCGCGTGCCCGTTCGCTCAAGCTGGGTCAGGCCGTGTCAGAGCTGATCCGGCTGGGCAGCGCCGAGCGCTTGCCGATCCGCCTGCGCGACGGCATCTGGGTCTTCGACCTGCCAGCAAACACGCCTGCGGTCACTTCGGCGCAGGTCAAGGCCCTGCTGGACGAGACCCCTTGACCTGGCTGCTCGATGCCAATGCCCTGATCGCCCTGGGCTGGCCGGCGCACGAACATCACGAGCACATGCGCCGCTGGTTCGGGCAACACGCCGGTGAGGGCTGGGCGACAACCGCCATCACGCAATCGGCCTTCGTGCGCATCGTTTCGCAGCCGGCCTTTTCGGGCCGGGTGATCGGCGTGTTGCAGGTGGCCGAACTGCTTTTGCGCAACACCGCCCATCCGCAGCATCGGCTGCTGAGCATGGACTTCGGCTTCGAACATGTGCTGGGCTGCTGCAGCGGCGGCCTGTTTGGCCACCGCCAGATCACCGACGCCTACCTGCTGACGACAGCCGCGCGCCATGGCGCGCGCCTGCTCACCTTTGACAGCGGCATCCGCCAGCTGCTCGCCACCGACACGGAGCGCGAGCGCCTGCTTGCCGTCCTCAATTGACGACCTACGCACTGTTCGACGACGCCGGCAAATTCCACGCCGGTCGCGTGATGTCCGAGGCCGAGGCCTCGGTGCAGGTGGAGCTTGATTCTGGCAAACGCGTCAAGGTCAAGTCGGCCAATGTGATGCTGCGCTTCGACAAGCCTGCGCCGGCCGAGCTGATGGCGCGCGCGCAGGCGCTGGCCGCCGAGATCGACCTCGACCTCGCCTGGGAGTTCGCGCCCGAAAGCGACTTTGGTTTTGCCGACCTGGCACGCGAGTACTTCGATGCGAAAGCCGGGCCCGAACAGCAGGCCGCGGCGCTGCTGTGCCTGTTTGATGCGCCGCACTACTTTCGGCGCCTCGGCAAGGGCCT
>JANPMR010000112.1:0-4481 GCA_031427055.1 Rubrivivax sp. | reverse complement strand
CTGCCCCTTGTTGGGCCCGTAGCCCAGGCCCAGGAAGGTGTCGGCATCGGGGCTGCCGGCGCTCCAGCCCACGCCCCACATCATCAGCTTGCCAGCCCGGCTGGCCTTGAGCTGCTCGGGCCACTTGGCGGTCTTGAATTCGATCTTCAGGCCCAGCGCGGCCATGTTCTTCTGCCACAGCTCGCTGAGCTGGCGGCTCTGCTGGTCGGGGCTGGTGGAGTACTCCAGCAGCAGCGGCTTGCCGTCGGGCTGGTCGCGCCAGCCGTCGCCATCCTTGTCGACGTAGCCGTGCAACTCGAGCAGCGCCTTGGCGCGGCCCAAGTTGAACTCGCTCATCTCGCTCTTGAAGGTCGCGTCGTAGCCGAAGGTCTCGGGCGCGACCGGCCCCTGGGCCGGGATCGACTGCCCGCGGCGCACGAGCCGGATCTCGCGCTCGACATCCACCGCCAGGCTGATGGCGCGGCGCAGCGCCACCTTGCGGGGCTCGTAGCCGCCCACCACCGGGTGTTCCATCGCGAAGTAGGAATAGGCAACCGCGGCACGGGGGTAGCGCGCCATCTGGATGCCCCGCTTGGCGAGGTTGGGCGCGAGCTTGTTGTTGGGGAACGCGATCGTCGAGAACTCGGGAGGCACGTTATCCGCGAGGTCGAATTCCTCACTGAGGAAGCTCAGCCAGCGCGGCTGCTGCTCCTCGATCACCGACACGTGCACCTCGTCCACCAGCGGCAGCCGACGGCCCTTGAAATCGGCGGCGAGCTTGCGCAGCCGCGCGTCGCCGGCAGGCGGGCTCTCGTCGTACAGCACCTCGCGGTAGGCCGGGTTGCGCGCCAGCACCATGCGCGAGCTGCGCTTCCAGTCCTTGAGCCGGAACGGCCCGGTGCCAACCGGGTGCTCGCCGATCTTGTCGCCGTAGAACTCGACCACCTCGCGCGCCATGGCGCCGAACACCGAACCACCGACCAGGGTGTCGAGGAAGCGCGGGTCGGGCTCGCCGAGCCGCACCTGAAGTGTGTAGCGGTCCAGCGCGCGCAACCCCTCGACCGGCGTGTCGTAATCGAAGGGCTTCTTCTCGGCGAGCAGCTTTTTGCGCAGCTCCGACAGGCCCAGGATCTTGGCGTTCTCAAGCTGGTAGAGGGCGCCGCTCTTCCAGCGCGGGTCGTAGTGGCGCTTGATGCTGAAGACATAGTCCTCGGCGACGAGCTCGCGCTTGACTTGACGACCATCAGCGCCCTTGAAGGCCGGGTCGTCGGCGAAGTAGATGCCCGGCTTGATGCGGATCGTGACGGTCTTGAAGTCGTCGCTCACCTCGGGCATCGCGGCAGCGGTCGCCGGCCGCACACGGGCCGGCTTGGCGAGGTACTCGTACTCCAGCGGCCCTTCGAAGATCGCGCCCGCCACGGTGCGCGAGTAGAGGTCGGTGATCTGCGCCGGGTCGAAGCCGGTCTCGGCGATCGGAAACGCGTAGCGCAGGATCTTCGGCGCGTCGGCAGCGTGCGCGGTCGGCATCGCGATCAGCGCGAGCACCGCGCAGGCGGCGCCCACGCAACTCAAGAGTTTCATTGCGGAGCCTCTTCGACATCGACATAGCGGAAGTAGTCGCGGATGAACGGGTGCGGCTTGTAGCCGACGACACGTGGCTGCGTCACCCAGGCGCCGATGTTGTGCGCGGTGGCACGGTAGGGCATGTAGGCCAGCGACAGCCGCAGCGCCTGGGCGATCACGGCATCGCGCTCGGGGCCGTCGGGCATCACGCGCTGCTTCTCGTGCAGCGCGTTGACGGCCGGCAGGTCGAAGCGCGAGGCGTTTGACTGCCCCTTGTTGGGACCGTACAGCACGTCGAGGAAGTAGGTGCCATCCGGGTAGGCGGCGGCCCATCCGGTGCTCCACATCATCAGCTTGCCGGCCCGGCTGGCCTTGATGTTCTCGGGCCAGGCGCCGACCTTGAACTCGATGCGCACGCCGATGGCCTGCATGCTCTTGCTCCACACCTCGTTGAGCTCGCGTTCGATCTGCGCCGGCTGCGTGGTGTACTGGAGCACCAGCGGCTTGCCGTCGGGCTGTTCGCGCCAGCCGTCACCGTCGCGGTCGACATAGCCGTACAGGTCGAGCAGCGCGCGCGCCTTGGCCGGGCTGGACTCGCCGAGCTCGCTCTTCAGCGCCGGGTCGTAGCCGCTCACGCCGGGCGGCATGACCGACTGCGCGCGCACCGCCTGCCCGCGGCGCACGAGGGCGATCTCCTTGCCGGCGTCGTAGCCAAGCGCGATGGCGCGGCGCAGCGCCACCTTGTGCGGCTCGTAGCCGCCGACAAGCGGGTTCTCCATGCCAAAGTAGGTATAGGCCGTTTGCGCCAGAACTGTCTGGTGCAGCCGGACGCCCTGCTTGGCCAGGTTGGGGGCGAGCCGGCCATTGGGCGCGGCGACAGTCTGAAACTCCAGCGGCACGGCCACGAGGTCGAGGCTGCCGTCGAGGAAGGACAGCCAGCGCGGTTGCGCCTCGTTGATGATGGCGATCTCGACGCGGTCGAGCAGCGGCAGCGCCCGACCCTTCAGCCGCGCTGCTTCGGCCACTTCGACAGCGCGGCCGGGCTCGGGCTGCTCGTCATAGACGCTGTGCTTGTGCAGCGGGTTGCGCACCAGCACGATCTGCGAGCCGCGCCGCCATGATTCGAGCTTGAACGCGCCGGTGCCTACCGGGTGCTCCATGGTCTTGCCGTCGTAGGCCTCGACGACCTCGCGCGCCACGGCGCCGACGATGGCCGAGTTGGCGAACAGGAAGTGCAAGCGCGGCGCCGGCCGTGCCAGGCGCACCTCGAAGCCGTAGCGGTCGAGCGCGCGCAGGCCCTCGACTTCGCGCTCGTATTCGAAGGGCTTCTTGGCGGCCACCGCTTCGCGGCGCAGTTCCGACAGGCCCAGGATGGCCACGTTCTCGAACTGGAACAGCGTCGGGCTGCGCACCTTCGGGTCGTAGTGGCGCTTGATCGAATAGACGTAGTCGGCCGCGACCAGCTCGCGCGGGCGGCCCTTGAACGCCGGGTCGTCGGCAAAGAAGATGCCCGGCCGGATGCGGAACACGTAGCGCGTGAAGTCGGCGTTGACCTCGGGCATCGCCACCGTGGTGCGCGGCTTCACGGTGACCGGCCGCGCCAGGTAGTCGTAGGCCAATGGGGCGTCGAAGATGGCGGCGGTGACGGCAGCCGACAGCACGTCGCTGATCTGCGCCGGATCAAAGCCGCTGGGGTTGTCGGCGAAGGCCAGCTTCAGCACCTTGGCCGGCGCGAGCACGGGCGCGGCCGGCTGCACCACGGCCGTGCCGGCGGCCAGCAAGGCGCAAACGAGCAAGCGGCGCATCGAGGTCAGCGTCAAGGTCACACCCAGGGCACGAAAGCCGTCGAGTCTAGGGCGAACGACCTCGCTGCGAACCCAGTGATCGCCCGCAGCCGAACGGGGAAATCACCGGCTGGCGCGGCGCGGGCAGCCCCCTACACTCGCGCATCGCAAATCCGGTGCGGGCCTCTACGGCACGCGACAAGCCATGGCGGCCTACCTCATACGACGCCTGTGGCAGATGATCCCGACGCTGATCGGCGTGATCCTGCTGGTGTTCTTTCTCTTCAAGTACTTCGGTGGCGACCCGGCCGAGGTGCTGGGTGGCCTCAACGCCAGCAAAGAGCAGATCGACGCCATTCGCCAGCAGCTCGGCCTGAACGAGCCGGTGTGGTACCAGCTCTGGCTCTTCGTCAAGCAGATCGTCACCTTCGACTGGGGCAAGAGCTGGGCCACGAATGAGGCCGTGGGCAACCTCTTTGCCACCCGGCTGCCGGCCACGCTGACGGTGATGACGCCGATTCTTGTGCTCGACGTGCTGCTGGCGCTGCCGATTGCCATGTGGGTGGCCTATCGCCGCGGCAGCCTGACCGACCGCGCGATCATGGTTGTCACGACCGTGGCGCTGTCGATCAGCTTCCTGGTCTACGTGATCATCGGCCAGTACGTGTTCGGCTTCCAGCTGGGCTGGTTTCCGGTGCAGGGCTGGAGCGACAGCGTGCTCAACAACCTCATCACCTACGCGCCGCTGCCGGTGCTGCTGGCGGTGATGGTGGGCATCGCGCCGCAGACGCGGCTGTACCGCAGCTTTTTGCTTGACGAGCTGGGCCAGGACTACGTGCGCACGGCGCGCGCCAAGGGCATGACCGAGGGCGTGGTGCTGTTCCGCCACGTGCTGCGCAACGCCATGATCCCGATCCTGACCAACATCGGTTTGCAGCTGCCGGGTATCTTTGTCGGCAGCTTCCTGATCGAGGTCTTCTTCTCGATCCCTGGCCTGGGCCGCGAGGTGCTGCTGGCGGTCAACCGCAGCGACTTCCCGGTCATCCAGGCCGTCACCATCTACCTGGCGTTTCTGACCATGGTGATCAACCTGCTGACCGACCTGGCCTACAAGCTTGCCGACCCGCGCGTGGTGCTGAAATGAACACGGCCGTC
>JANPMR010000111.1:0-8468 GCA_031427055.1 Rubrivivax sp. | reverse complement strand
CGCAGCGCCTTGGCGGTGATCTGGATCAGGTAGCTTTGCAGGTCGCCGCGGTTCCACTCGTCGAAGATGTCGGCCATCTCGTCTGTGCTCATGCCCGCGGCGCGGAAGATCGAGTAGGCCTCGCAGATGAGCTGCATGTCGCCGTACTCGATGCCGTTGTGCACCATCTTCACGTAGTGCCCGGCGCCGCCGGGGCCGATGTGGATGACGCAGGGCTGGCCGTCCACCTTGGCCGCGATGGCCTCGAAGATCGGCCGCATCACCTCCCAGGTGGAAGTCGGCCCGCCCGGCATGATGGCCGGGCCCTTGCGCGCGCCCTCTTCGCCGCCCGAGACACCGGCGCCGATGAAGCGCAGCCCCTGCTCGCGCAGCCAGGTGTCGCGCCGCTCGGTGTCGGTGTACAGGCTGTTGCCGCCATCGATGACGATGTCGCCCGCGTCCAGCAAGGGCAGCAGTTGCTCGATCACCGCATCCACCGCCGCGCCGGCCTTGACCATCAGCATCACCTTGCGCGGGATTGACAGGCTGTCGACGAAGTCGGCCAGCGTGGCGGCGCCGAAGAGGCGCTTGCCAGGGTGCGCGGCCACGAAGTCGCGCGTGACCTCGGCGGTGCGGTTGTAGACGCTGACGCCGAAGCCGCGGCTTTCGACGTTGAGCACCAGGTTCTGGCCCATCACGGCCAGGCCGATGAGGCCGAAGTCGTTTTGCACGGTCATCGCAGTCATCGTGGTGCGCCTCGCTAGGGGAGGCGCGCATTGTCGCCGCGCGTGGAGCCGCGTCACCCCGGGGTTCTACGGCGGCGCGTGGCCGATGCGGGCCTGCCAGGCGCCGCACCCGGCGGCCGCCATTGGCTACCATCGGGGGATGACGAACGTTGACACTCAAGAACTTGCCAAATTCAGCGAACTCGCCCACCGTTGGTGGGACCCGGAGAGCGAGTTTCGGCCGCTGCACCAGATCAACCCGCTGCGCCTCGAGTGGATCGACTTGCTGGCCAAGCTACGCGGCAAGCAGGTTCTGGATGTCGGCTGTGGCGGAGGCATCCTGGCCGAGGCGATGGCGAAGCGCGCAGCGCACGTGACGGGCATCGACCTCGCGCAACGGCCACTGAGCGTGGCGCGTCTGCATGCGCTCGAAACCGGCGTCGAGAATCTGCTGTACCGCGAAGTGGCTACCGAGGCCCTTGCGGCCGAAAAGCCGGCGGCCTTCGACGTCATCACGTGCATGGAGATGCTCGAGCACGTGCCTGACCCGTCTGCTGTCGTGGCGGCTTGCGGCACGCTCGTCCGCCCGGGTGGCTGGGTCTTCTTCAGCACGCTAAATCGCAACCCCAAGTCGTTCCTATTCGCGATCCTTGGCGCCGAATACGTGCTGCGATTGCTGCCGCGCGGCACGCACGAATACGCGCGCTTCATCCGCCCAAGCGAATTGGCGCGCTGGTGCCGCGATGCCGGTCTGGACGTGCACGCCCACCGTGGGCTTGAGTACAACCCGCTGACCCGACGCTACTGGTTGTCGGACAACACCAGCGTCAACTACCTCGTCGCGTGCCGCAAACCCGATTGACGCCCAGGCCCCAAGCGCTGCTGTTCGATCTGGACGGCACCCTGCTCGACAGTGCCCCCGATCTGGCCGGAACGGCCAACGACATGCTGCTGGCCCGCGGCCAGGAACCGCTGCCCTACGCGAGACTGCGCCCGCACGCCGGCTCCGGTGCCCGTGGCATGCTGGGCGCCGCCTTCGGCCGCCAGCCCCGGCAGTTGGGCTACGACTCGCTTCGAGATGAGTTTCATGATCGCTACGAGCTTCGCATGATCCGAAGCAGCAATCTGTTCGAGGCCATCGAGGCGCTGCTCGCCATGCTCGATCAGCATCACGTGCGCTGGGGCATTGTCACCAACAAGTCGCTGCGTTTCGCGCAGCCGCTGGTGTCGTCGCTGCCAGCTCTGGCGCGCACTTCCGTTTTGGTGGGCGGCGACAGCACGCCGCACACCAAGCCGCACCCTGAGCCGCTTCTCGAGGCCGCGCGCCGGATGGCACTTCCGCCAGGGGCTTTCGCCTACGTGGGCGATGATCTGCGCGACATGCGCGCCGCACGCGCCGCGGGCATGGGTGCGTGGGCGGCGGCCTGGGGATACCTTGGTCTGGAGTCACCTGTGGAGCAGTGGGGCGCCGATGCGGTGCTCGCGCATCCAGACGAACTCTTGACTCTGCTGAATCTGCCCTAAACTTCGAGACTTGGGACCGACCTGGCTTCGACGTAGGTACGGAGTCGGCGCGGTGCATGCCGAGCACCAGTTCGCTCGTAAATCCACTGGAAACAAAGTAACTGCGAACGATACCTCGTACGCCCTCGCCGCTTAAAACCGGTGAGCCTCGCAACAGTTGGCCGATGGGCTGGGTTTGAGGTCGAAAGACCAAAGACTGCGAGGTCATTCACATTGGCTCGTCCTGCAGCGTGTCATTCGTTGTGGGCCTAAAACCAAATGACTCGGGGATCCGATAGCGTGCTGCTGCGCGATCGGGGCCCTCAAATCCAAATCAGACAGCTACGCATGTAGATCCGTCCGGCGATGGCTTGCGGACGGGGGTTCGATTCCCCCCGGTTCCACCAGACATGGCCCCACAAAGGGCCACAAAGCATCAAGCCCCTAAGTAAATCAACGACTTAGGGGCTTTTTCACGTCCGCATGGGGCCGCACATGAGCGTTGCACCGGGTAACCGACCAGGACCGTTGGCGCCAATGAGTTCAGGACCTTCCTGCGCGGCGATGAGGATGCCCCAACGTTGCAAACCGTGGTCGCCCCTGGCCTGGCAAGCTGCGACTGCGCCGCCGGTACCCTGATCGATACCGACATCTTGACGGACTGCATTGACGCCAACAGCCAGTGGCACGAGTAAGCCGTCGCGCACCCGAGGGCCGGCTACGACGGCCGCCCCAGCTAACGGCGAGACTTGCATCCGCAAGAGTGCGCCCATGCTGGGCGCACAAAGAAAAACCCCGCCGAGGCGGGGTTTCGCGGTGAGTAGCGGCCCGAAGGCCGCGGTCATCACTTGCGGGTGCGTGTACCCACCACTTCGACTTCCACGCGGCGGTTCTTGGCGCGGCCTTCGGCGGTCTTGTTGTCGGCAACTGGCTGCTTGGAACCCTTGCCTTCGGTGTAGACGCGGTTCTTCTCGATGCCCTTGCTGACGAGGAAGCTCTTCACAGCCTCTGCGCGGGCCAACGAGACCTTGACGTTCTGAGCCTCGCTGCCCATCGAGTCGGTGTGGCCGACGGCGATGATGACTTCGAGGTTCACACCCTTGGTCTTGTCGACCAGATCGGTCAGCTTGGCAGCCGATTCGGGCTTCAGGATGCCCTTCGCGAAGTCGAAGTACGCATCGGCGGCAAACGACACCTTTTCGCTCACCGGAGCCGGCGGGGCCGGCGGGGCAGCCGGAGGTACAACCGGAGCCGGCGCTACGGGTGCCACAGCAGGCGGGGCCACAGCCGGCGGCGGAGGCGGCGCCACACGCGGCGCGGGCGCCGGAGCGGGGGGAGGCGGCGGCTTGATCGCGCCATCGCATTCAGGAGCGGCGGTAGCCGGGGTCCAGTTGGCATCGCGCCAGCACAGTTCGTTGGAACCGTTCTTCCAGACGGTGCCGTCCGCGGCGCGCCAGTTGTCAACCGTCTTCGCCTGCGCGAATGCTGCGATCGGGGCGGCAAGTGCGGCGGTTGCAAAAAGCATCGCCACCTTGTTCAATTTCTTCATGATTCTCCTCTCGAGGAAAGCCGCAGACCAGCCTGCGATAAGTCCAAAACGACTAGCGGAAATTTGACAAATCGACCGGGCAAATCCCCACTGTCGCGGGCACTCACCACCGACAAAACATTGTGCCATAGGGCGTCGGCCGATCTGCATTTTGAGCCCAGCCATGCCGCGGCCTACCGTGGCTGTTGCGCTGCCGCGACATGGTCCGGCCCGTAGAATCGACCTCGACCCGAGGCCACGACGCCGGCCGGGCGCCTCTCCAACCGCCTGAGCTGCATGACCCCGTTCGCCAAGGAAACCATCGCCGTCAGCCTCGAAGAGGAGATGCGCCGCTCGTACCTCGACTACGCGATGAGCGTGATCGTGGGACGCGCACTGCCCGATGCGCGCGACGGCCTGAAGCCCGTGCACCGGCGCGTGCTGTTCGCCATGCACGAGCTGTCCAACCACTGGAACCGGCCATACAAGAAGAGCGCCCGCATCGTGGGCGACGTGATCGGCAAGTACCACCCGCACGGCGACACGGCGGTCTACGACACCATCGTTCGCATGGCGCAAGATTTTTCCTTGCGCCACATGCTGGTCGACGGACAGGGCAACTTCGGCAGCGTAGACGGCGACAACGCCGCGGCCATGCGCTACACCGAGATCCGGCTGTCCAAGATCGCGCACGAGATGCTTGAGGACATCGACAAAGAGACGGTCGACTTCGCGCCCAACTACGACGGCAGCGAGAAAGAGCCGACGGTGCTGCCGACGCGGCTGCCCAACCTGCTGGTCAACGGCAGCGCTGGCATCGCGGTGGGCATGGCCACCAACATTCCGCCGCACAACCTCAACGAGGTGGTGGATGCGTGTCTTCATCTGCTGAAGAACCCCGACGCCACCATCGACGAGCTGATGGAGATCATCCCGGCGCCCGACTTCCCCACCGCCGGCATCATCTATGGCCTGAACGGCGTGCGTGAGGGCTACCGCACCGGGCGCGGCAAGGTGGTGATGCGCGCCAAGTGCCACTTCGAGGACATCGACAAGGGCCAGCGCCAGTCGATCATCGTCGACGAGATTCCGTATCAGGTGAACAAGAAGACGCTGCTCGAGCGCATGGCCGAGCTCGTCCACGAAAAGAAAATCGACGGCATCAGCCACATCCAGGACGAGAGCGACAAGGACGGCATGCGTGTCGTCATCGAACTCAAGCGCGGTGAAGTGCCCGAGGTGGTGCTCAACAACCTGTACAAGCAGACGCAGCTGCAGGACACCTTCGGCATCAACATGGTGGCGCTGATCGACGGCCAGCCCAAGTTGTGCAACCTCAAGCTGCTGATCGAGATCTTCCTTGAGCACCGCCGCGAGGTCGTCACGCGGCGCACGGTGTACGAGTTGCGCAAGGCGCGCGAGCGCGGCCATGTGCTCGAAGGCCTGGCGGTGGCGCTGGCCAACATCGACGAGTTCATCGAGACCATCAAGACCAGCCCGACGCCGCCGGTGGCCAAGGCGGCACTGATGTCCAAGGCCTGGGACTCGTCGATGGTGCGCGAGATGCTGGCACGTGCCGAAGAAAGCACCAGCGGTGGCCGCGCCGCCTACCGCCCAGAGGGCCTGCCCGCCAACTACGGCCTGCAGAGCGACGGCCTGTACCGCCTGAGCGACGACCAGGCGCAAGAGATCTTGCAGATGCGCCTGCAAAGGCTCACCGGCCTGGAGCAAGACAAGATCATCGGCGAGTACCGCGAGGTGATGAGCGAGATCGCCGACCTGCTCGACATCCTGGCCCGCCCGGAGCGCGTGACCACCATCATCAGCGGCGAACTCGGCGCCCTGCGCCAGGAGTTCGGTCAGTCCAAGGTGGGCGCCCGGCGCAGCGTGATCGAGCGCAACGCGCTAGAGCTCGGCACCGAAGATCTCATCACGCCGGCCGACATGGTGGTCACGCTCAGCCACACCGGCTACGTCAAGAGCCAGCCGCTGGGCGAGTACCGCGCACAGCGCCGTGGCGGCCGCGGCAAGCAGGCCACGCAGACCAAGGAAGACGACTGGATCGACCAGCTCTTCATCGCCAACACGCACGACTGGATCCTGTGCTTCAGCGACCGCGGCCGCGTCTACTGGGTCAAGGTGTGGGAAGTGCCGCAGGGCGGCCGCGCCAGCCGCGGCAAGCCCATCGTCAACATGTTCCCGCTGCAGCCCGGCGAGAAGATCACCGTGGTGCTGCCGCTCACCGGTGACACGCGCAGCTTTCCAGACACCCACTTCATCTTCATGTCCACCGCCCTGGGCACGGTCAAGAAGACCTCGCTGGACGAGTTCAGCAACCCGCGCAAGGCCGGCATCATCGCCGTCGACCTGGACGAAGGCGACTACCTGATCGGCGCGGCGCTGACCGACGGCCACCACGACGTGATGCTGTTCAGCGACGGCGGCAAGGCCGTGCGCTTCGACGAGAACGACGTGCGGCCGCTGGGTCGTCAGGCCCGCGGCGTGCGCGGCATGGCGCTCGAGCTGGGCCAGAACGTGATTGCGATGCTGGTGGCCGATCAGGACGAAACGCAGCGCGTGAGCGATAACGCGACGCCCGTGAGCGTGCTGTGCGCCACCGAAAACGGCTACGGCAAGCGCACCAGCATCGTCGAGTACACGCGCCACGGCCGCGGCACCAAGGGCATGATCGCGATCCAGCAAAGCGAGCGCAACGGCCGCGTCGTCGCCGCCACGCTGGTGCGCCCGGCCGACGAAATCATGCTCATCACCGACAAGGGCGTGCTCGTGCGCACCCGCGTCAGCGAGATCCGCGAGCTTGGCCGCGCCACACAGGGCGTGACGCTGATCGCGCTGGACAATGGCACCAAGCTCTCTGGGCTGCAGCGCATCGTCGAAAACGACACGCCGGCCGAGGGCGACGACAACACCGCCGGTGACACCGGCCAGGAAGGAAGCTGATGCGCAAGTTCGCCTTGGCCGCCGCGATGATCGCGTCGGCTTTGATCGTGCCGGGCTCGGTGTTTGCACAGAGCGCCAATGGCAAGAAGGAACTGGTGGCCAAGGTGCTGCAGTTGCAGCAACCCGGCATCGAGAACATGGCGCGCGGCCTGGCCGAGCAACCGGCGATGCAGCTCATGCAGCAGGCGGGCCAATCGCTGCAGCGACTGCCAACCGAACGTCGCGAAGCCCTGGCCCGCGACATCGAGGCCGACCTGCGCAAGTACGCCGAAGAGGCCGTGCCGATCGTGCGCGACCGTGCCGTCAAGCTTGCGCCGTCGACCATCGGGCCTCTGCTCGATGAACGCCTGACCGAGGAAGAGTTGCGCCAGGTGATCGGCGTTCTCGAGTCGCCCGCCTGGCGCAAGTTCCAGGGCATGGCGGCTGACATGCAGCGCGCGCTGACAGAGAAGCTCGTGGCCGAGACCAAGGTCGACATCGAGCCCAAGGTCAAGGCGATGCAAGCGACGGTAGCCAAGCGTTTGGGCATCACCCCGACACCGGCCGCCAGCGGGCCTGCAGCCGCGAGCGGCAAGAAGTAAGGCCGCACTGGCCTACCGCATGTCCGACCCGGCCGCCGTCAATCCGGATCTGCTGTCCCTGCGCCAGCGCATCGACGCCGTCGACCGCGAAATGCTGGCGCTGCTCAACCGCCGCGCCGCGCTGGCGCTCGAGGTCGGCGAACTCAAGAAGCACGAGGGCTCGCCGGTGTTCCGGCCCGAGCGTGAAGCCCAGGTGATCGATGGCCTGAAGGCTGCCAACCCCGGGCCTCTGCCCAACGAGTGCGTGGCACCGATTTGGCGCGAGATCATGTCCGCCAGCCGGGTGCTCGAGTCGCCCACCCGCGTCGCCTTTCTCGGCCCCGCGGGCACCTTCAGCGAAGAGGCCGCACTGGGCTACTTCGGATCGTCGATCCTGCGCCTGCCCTGCGCCAACTTCGACGAGGTCTTCCACGTCACGGCCACTGGCGCGGCCGACTTCGGCGTCGTGCCGGTCGAGAACTCGACCGAAGGCGTGGTCACGCGCTCGCTTGACCTCTTCCTGCACACGCCCTTGTTCATCATCGGCGAGACCAGCTTGTTCGTGCGCCACAACCTGCTGCGCCGCGCTGATTCGCTGCAGGACATCAGCGCGGTGCTGGCCCATCCGCAGGCGCTGGCGCAGTGCAATGCATGGTTGTCGGCGCACCTGCCGCATGCCGAACGCCGGCCCGTGGCCAGCAATGCCGAGGGCGCGCGGCTGGCGGCGCTTGACGGCACCCTGGCCGCGATCGCCAGCACACGTGCCGCCGGCGAATTCGGCCTGCACGTGGTGGCGCCCGCGGTGCAGGACGACGCCCACAACCGCACCCGCTTTGCCGTCATCACGCACCCGCAGCGCCACCCCGCGCCCAAGGCATCGGGGCACGACTGCACGAGCCTGGTGTTGTCGGTCACCAACCGGCCCGGTGCGGTGCACGACATGCTGGTGCCCCTCAAGACGCACGGCGTGTCGATGTCGCGCTTCGAGTCGCGCCCGGCGCGCTCGGGGCAGTGGGAGTACTACTTCTACATCGACATCGAGGGCCACCCGGACGAGCCGCGTGTCGCCGGCGCGCTGGCCGAACTGCGGGGCGCCTGCGCCTTCTTCAAGGTTCTCGGCACCTATCCGGTCGACGTGCACTAGAGCCGCCAAATCAGATGTTCACCCAGCTCGGCGTTATCGGATGTGGATTGATGGGCGGCAGCTTTGCG
>JANPMR010000110.1:0-5920 GCA_031427055.1 Rubrivivax sp. | reverse complement strand
TAGGGCTGGCGCTCGATGCCCGCGATGGCCTCGACGCCATTGCTGGCCAGGTCAGCCCGGTAGCCCATTTGCGCCAGCAGCCGCAGGGCGAGCTTCTGGTTCACCGCGTTGTCCTCGGCCAGCAGGATGCGCAGCGGGTGGCGGCTGGCCATCTGCGGGTCGAGCGCCACGCGGGGCGCGGCCCTGGCAGCCGGTGCGCCGCCGGCCACGGCCTGTGCGCGAATGTGGAAGCGGAAGGTGCAGCCCTTGTGCAGGCCCTCGCTCTCGGCCGTCATGGCGCCGCCCATGAGCTCGGCCAGGCGCTTGCTGATGACCAGGCCCAGGCCGGTGCCCCCGTACTGGCGCGCAGTGCTGGCGTCGGCCTGGCCAAAGCGTTGGAAGAGCCTGCCCAGGCCGTCGGCGCTCAGCCCGATGCCGGCGTCCTTGACGGCGAAGCGCAGTTCGTCGTGAGTGCCCGTGCTGACGTCGATCCGCACTTCGCCGGCTGGCGTGAACTTCAACGCGTTGCTCAGCAGGTTGAGCAGGATCTGCCGCAAACGCGTGCTGTCGCCCTTGACGGTGTGCGGCACGTCGTCGGCAACGGCCACCACCAGCGTCAACCCCTTTTCGGCGGCGCGGTGGCGCAGCAGGTCCACCGCCGAGCCCACGCAGTGGCGCAGATCGAAGGCTTCGGTCTCGACGTCGAGCCGGCCGGCCTCGATCTTGGAGAAGTCCAGGATGTCATTGATGATGGCCAGCAGCGACTCGCCACTGTCGCGGATGGTGCGCGCGATGTCGCGCTGGTCGTCGTTGAGCGGCGTGTCGAGCAACACGCCGCTCATGCCGATGACGCCGTTCATCGGCGTGCGGATCTCGTGGCTCATCGTCGCCAGGAAGCTGCTCTTGGCGTCGTTGGCAGACTCGGCAACGGCGCGGGCACGCTGCGCGTCCTCAAACAGACGCTGATTTTCGAAGCGCATGCGGATGGAGTCGACCAGCGCGCGGTGATAGCGCAGGGCGCTCCCCAGAACAGCGGCGGTGAAGACCACGACCGCCGCTACCGCCAGCCAGGGCAGCGCGCCGCCAGTCCACACGGCCATCGCGACGAAGGGCAGGGTCAGCGTCGCGGCCAGTGCCAGCATGCACGGCAGGTAGATCGCCGAGGCCATCGTGACGGCCATGACGTTGATCAGCACGGCGGTCAGCAGCACCATCACGCGCGTCGTCTCGGTGCCGAAGAAGATCATTGCCGACGCACCCCAGGTCGTGCCGTAGCAGATGTCGAAGAACAACTGCATGCGCAGGGCCTGCTGCAGACGGCCGGCCTGTGCCAGGGCCTGCAGACGCGGTGTCCACACGGCAAAGTAGGCTGCCGTCAGGGTCAACATCGCCGCCAGCCAGTAGGCAAAGCCCGTGGCGCCGCCCACGAGGTGCAGCGCCGCACCGAGCAGCAGCGCGCCGAAGACGGAGAGCAGCAGGCCGCGTTGCGCGTTCGCAGTGAGCACCTGGACCTGGGTGGCCTGCAGATGGGCCGATGCGTCGGCGCTCAAGGGGGGCGCCTGCGCAGGCGCGGGCAGCGCCGTCGGGCCGGCGGCGGCGCCACGTTCTGGGCGCCCTGGCGTCGGGCCGGCTGCTGGCATCGCTGTCTCCGTGTTCCGGCGGCGTCACCGCCGACCGCATGGGCCCGGAGTCTAGCGAGCGGGGCGGGTCTGCCGGCTCGTGGCTTGCCCGCAGCGCGCGGGCTTTAAGGCGGGTTTCAGCGCGGCTCGCCGGGGATGCTGGCGGCGGCCAGCGCCTGCATCTCGGTCGCCTCGCTGTTGTAGTCGGGCACGGCCAGCCAGGTGCAGGCGACCATGGTGGCCAGCACGAGCAGAACGTGCATGACGGCATGGCCGGCGTTCAGGCGAAGCGTGCGGCGCAACCAGGCGGGGGCGACGGCGCGGATGGATTCCTGTGCGGTGCGTGTGCTCATGGCGGGCTCCTGATCGTGTGGCTTGACTGTGCTGCGGCCGCCTTCGGCGCACACCGCAACCCATCACAGCGCCGATGTGATGTATTCACACATCGCGCGATGGCATAGTTGGCCGATGCAGAAGGCGGATCCATCAGCTCTGGCGACGCAAGGCAGCTCGGAGCTGGCCGCCTTGCTCGCCGCCGCGACTGACATCGCGCGCGCCGCCGCGGTGGAGGTGATGGCGGTCTACGCCAGCGCGTTCGAGGCGCAGCGCAAGGACGACGCGTCGCCCGTCACCCAGGCCGACTTGCGCGCCGAAGCGCTGATCGTGCCAGCCCTGCTCGCGCTGCTGCCCGGCGTGCCGGTGGTGGCCGAGGAGGCGGCATCCCGCGGCCAGGTGGCCTCGGCCGCAGACTTGCCGCGGCGATTCTGGCTCGTCGATCCGCTGGACGGCACGCGCGAGTTCGTGGCGCGCAATGGCGAGTTCACGGTCAACATTGCCCTCGTCGAGGACGGCGCGCCAGTGCTCGGCGTGGTACTGGCGCCCGCCATCGGCCGCACGTTCTTGGGCGCACGCGGTTGCGGTGCTTGGGCCGAGGCCGATGGCGTGCGGCGTGCCATCAACTGCCGCGCTGCGCCGGCCGACGGGCTGGTGCTGGCGTGCAGTCGCTCGCATGGCGATGAATCGGCGATGTCGCGCTGGCTGGGCACGCAACGCATCGCGCGGCGTGTCGTGGCGGGGTCGTCGCTGAAGTTCGGCCTCATCGCCGCGGCCGAGGCCGATGTCTACCCGCGCCTGGGCCGCACCATGGAGTGGGACACCGCCGCCGGGCATGCCGTGCTTGCTGCCGCCGGCGGCAGCGTCTGCGACCTGGCCGGGCAGCCGCTGCGCTATGGCAAGCCGGGCTACGAGAACCCGCACTTCGTGGCCCGCGGCGGGGTCTGACTCGGCCGGGGAAAACCCCCCGGTCGAGGCGCGGAGCGCGGCTCCTAGAATGGCCCCCAAACGCTGCCCGAGGATGCCCGCATGCCCACTGCCCGCCGCACTGCGACGCCACCGCCCGAAGGCGCTGGCGCCGGCCCCGTGCGGACGCTCAAGAAGTACCCCAACCGCCGCCTCTACGACACCCAGACCAGCAGCTACATCACGCTGGCCGACGTCAAGCAGATGGTGCTGGCCGGTGAGGACTTCGAGGTGCGCGACGCCAAGACCGGCGACGACCTCACGCGAAGCATCCTGCTGCAGATCATTCTGGAAGAAGAGTCGGGCGGCGTGCCCATGTTCAGCACGCAGAGCCTGGAGCAGATCATCCGTTTCTACGGCCATGCCATGCAGGGCGTGATGGGCGCCATGATCGAGAAGAACCTGGGTGCTTTTGCCGAGTTGCAAACCCAGTTTGTCAACCAGAGCAAGGGGCTGTACGACCCCAAGCACCTGAGCCCCGAGGTCTGGACGCAATTCCTCAGCGGCCAGCCCACGGCGCTGCAGGGGTTGATGGGCAGCTACGTCGAGCAAAGCCGCACCATGTTTGAGCACATGCAGCAGGCCGGCAAGCTGTTTCCCGGCATGCCGGGCTTCGCGCCGCCCACCAAGAAGTAGCCTGGGCCCGCGATGCGCGAAAATCGCGCAATGACCGACACCCCCACACTCGCGCCGGCCTTGGCCAAGGCGCCCACCATTGGCTTTGTATCGCTCGGCTGCCCCAAGGCGCTGACCGACTCCGAGCTCATCATCACGCAGTTGCGCGCCGAGGGCTACGAGACCAGCAAGACCTACGCCGGCGCCGATCTCGTCATCGTCAACACCTGCGGCTTCATCGACGATGCGGTGAAGGAGAGCCTCGACACGATTGGCGAGGCGCTGGCGGCCAATGGCCGCGTCATCGTCACGGGCTGCCTGGGTGCCAAGGCCGGCACGGATGGCGGCAACCTGGTGCAGCAGGTGCACCCCAAGGTGCTGGCCGTGACCGGCCCGCACGCCACGCAAGAGGTGATGGACGCGGTGCACCGCCACGTGCCCAAGCCGCACGATCCGTTTGTGGATCTCGTACCCGAGGCACGGGCCGACTTTCGCGGCGTGGCCGGCATCAAGCTCACGCCACGGCACTATGCCTACCTGAAGATCAGCGAAGGTTGCAACCACCGCTGCACCTTCTGCATCATCCCCAGCATGCGCGGCGATCTGGTGTCGCGGCCGATTGGCGACGTGCTGACCGATGCGAGGGCGTTGTTCGAGTCGGGCGTGAAGGAGTTGCTGGTGATCAGCCAGGACACCAGCGCCTATGGCGTCGACGTCAAGTACCGCACCGGTTTCTTCGACGGCCAGCCGATCAAGACACGCATGCTCGACCTGTGTGCGCGGCTGGCCGACCTGGCCGCTCCGTATGGCGCCTGGGTACGGCTGCACTACGTCTACCCCTACCCGCATGTCGACGAGGTGCTGCCGCTGATGGCGCAGGGCCGCGTACTGCCCTACCTGGATGTGCCCTTCCAGCATGCGCACCCTGATGTGCTCAAGCGCATGAAGCGCCCGGCCAGCGGCGAGCGCAATCTGGAGCGTTTGGCCAAGTGGCGGGAGATCTGCCCAGAGATCGTGGTGCGCTCGACCTTCATCGCCGGCTTCCCCGGCGAGACCGAGGCCGAGTTCGAGACCCTGCTGGATTTCCTGCGCGAGGCGCAGATCGATCGCGCCGGCTGCTTCGCGTACTCACCGGTAGACGGCGCCACGGCCAACGCGCTGCCCGGCATGCTGCCCAAGGACGTGCGCGAAGAGCGGCGCGCGCGCTTCATGGCGGTGGCCGAAGCCGTGTCCATCGCCAAGCTGCAGCGTCGCGTGGGTGCCCAGATGCAGGTGCTGATCGACCACGCGCCGGCGCTCGGCCGCAAGGGCGGCGTCGGGCGCAGCTATGCCGACGCGCCCGAGATCGACGGTGTGGTGCGTCTGCTGCCGCCCGAGAAGGCCAGCAAGACGCTCAAAGTGGGCGAGTTCACGCGCGCCCGCATCGTGGCCGCCGACGGCCATGATCTCGTCGCCCAGCCGATCTGACCGAAAGCCGCCATGACCCGCGAACTCGCCACCGACCTCATCCACCACCCCTACAAGCCGCCCGCGGGCTTTGAGGGCACGCAGGTCGGCGTGTACAAGGCCTCGACCATCATCTTTCCCAACGTCGCGGCGGTGCGCCACCGCGACTGGCGCCACAAGACCGGCTACACCTACGGCCTGCACGGCACGCCCACCACCTTCACGCTCGAGGAGCGCATCGCCACACTCGAAGGCGGCCTGCAGTGCGTGCTGGTGCCCAGCGGGCTGGCCGCGATCATGGTCGTCAATGCGGCGCTGCTGGCGCAGGGCGACGAGTTGCTGCTGCCCGACAACGTCTACGGCCCGAGCCGCGAACTGGCGCGCCAGGAACTGGCCCGCTGGGGCATCACGCACCGCACCTACGACGCGATGGACCCGGCGTCGCTGGCGGCGGCCATCGGCCCGCACACCAAGCTGGTGTGGCTGGAGGCACCGGGCTCGGTGACGATGGAGTTTCCCGATCTGGCGGGCCTGGTGGCCGCAGCCAAGGCGCGTGGCGTGCTCACGGCGCTGGACAACACCTGGGGTGCAGGCCTGGCCTTCAATGCCTTTGAGCTGGGCGAATCCCTGGGCGTGGACATCAGCGCACACGCATTGACCAAGTTCCCGTCCGGCGGCGGCGATGTATTGATGGGAGCGGTGAGCACGCGCGACCATGCGCTGCACCTGCGCCTGAAGGGCGCGCACATGCGCATGGGTTGGGGTGTGGGCGCCAACGATGTCGAAGCCGTGCTGCGTGCACTGCCGTCGCTGGCCATGCGCTATGCCGCACAGGACGCCGCGTCGCGTGTGCTTGCGCGCTGGTGGCAGCAGCAGCCGCAGGTCAGCCGTGTGCTGCATCCGGCGCTCGAGACATCGCCGGGGCACGCGCATTGGCAGCGGCTGTGCACGCAGGCGGCGGG
>JANPMR010000109.1:0-5790 GCA_031427055.1 Rubrivivax sp. | reverse complement strand
TTCTTCGGGCATCACGTCATGGGGATGCATGGCGTCGGCGTTGGCGGGCGAGCCCAGCAGGCGCCCGGCATCGGGCTTGAAGTAGTAGCTCTCATCAGCGCCGATCACGCACGGCCAGTGCGCCACGGCCATGCCTGCCGGCGCGGCAAACGTGAAGGCGCTGCGGCGTTTTGGCACGATGCCGATGGGCTTGGCGCCGCACGCCGCCGCCACTTCGTCGACCCACGCACCGGCTGCGTTGACCACCACGCCGGCACGCAGCGCGCTGCCATCCGTCAGCAGCAAGACCCAGGCACTACCGTCATGTCGCGCTGACACCAGACCTGCGTTGCAGCGCAACTCGGCGCCGCCCAGCCGTGCGCCGCGCAGAAAGCCGTGCAGGAGCGCGTGCACGTCAATGTCGCTGGCCCTGGGCTCCCACAGCGCGGCGAGCACGCTCGCGGGGCGCAGCACCGGCACGCGTGTCACGGCAGCCTCGGCGCTCCAGTCTTCGAGCTCGGGGCAATGGGGTCGAAGCTCGTCGCGCAACTGCGCCAACAGCGCGGCTTGTTCGTGATTGGCAACGTAGAGCAAGCCACGCGGCGCGAGTAGCGGCACGTCGCAAAAGCCCGCAGGCGGCTGCGCGTAGAAGTCGTGGCTGGCGCGCGTGAGCGCGCGCGCGGCGGGTGGGCCGTAGGTCTCTTCAAAGAGCGCGGCTGAACGCCCGGTGGTGTGCATGCCTGGCTGCGCCTCACGCTCAAGCAGCACCACGTTGCGCTTGCCGGCAATCCGGTAGGCCAAGGAAGCGCCGGCAATGCCAGCGCCCACGATTGCGATGTCGACTTGATGCATGGCCGCGATGGTAGAACCCTTGAATGAAGACATGGCTTGACGCACTGCGCCCGGGCATGCACGTCTGGGCCCCCGCGCTCACGGGCGAGTCGATGCTTTTGCATGAGGCGCTGGCGGCCGACCCCGAGCGGGCCAGTGGCGTCACCTTCACCGCCATGCATTTCCCCGGCACCGACCGCAATGACTACCTGGCGCTGCACCCGCAGATTCGCCAGCGCAGCATCTTCATGACGGCGGCGATGCGCGACGGCCTGGCCCGTGGGCGCGCGCACCTGAGCACGCCCGATGCGCGGGGCTATTGCAGCCCCGGCCTGGCCAGCGACCTCCTGCCGCTGGTGTGGCCGCGTGCGCGCCGGCGTGTGGCGCACATCAACCCGGCCATGCCGCGCACGGCGGGCAGCTTTCGTGTGCATGTGTCGGAGCTGGACTCTGTGGTGCATGCCGAGCAGCCCTTGCTGGCGCTCAGTGAACGCGGCGGTGGCGGGATCGAAACACGCGTCGGCGCGCATGTCGCTGGCCTGGTGCGCGACGGCGCGACGCTGCAGTTCGGCATCGGCGCCATTCCTTTGGCCCTGGCCGGGGCGCTGACGAGCCACCGCCGGCTGCGCTTTCACGCCGGCATGGCATCAAGCGCGCTGCGCACGCTGGCCGAGGCTGGCGCTTTGGATGAGGATGCCCGCGTCACCACCGGTGTCGTGTTAGGCGACGCCGCGCGGCACGACTTTGCCGCGCGTTTGCCGCAGCGGTGGATGTCCGACATCTCGCACACGCACAGCCCGGCGGCCATCGCCCAGATCCCGCGTTTCGTGGCCATCAACGCGGCGGTGGAGGTCGACCTCTTCGGCCAGGTCAACGCCGAGCGCGTGCTGGGCGCCATCCAGGCCGGCGCCGGCGGCTTGATGGCATTTGCCCTGGGCGCGCAAGCCTCGCCAGGCGGCGTAACTGCCGGCCAGACGGTCGTTGATCGGGCCCTCCCAGTACCGGTGAATCGCGAAAGCCAGGCCGATGCAGGCTGCGGCCACGCCCAGCGCCACTGGCAGCGCGGCGTGGCCCTCGAGCCCGGCAGCGCGCGACAGCGCCGAGACGATCGTCAGCCCGGCGTATTGGTGCAGCAGGTACAGGCTGTACGAGGCTGCTCCCACGGCGGCCAGCGGCCGCGCGCCCAGCCAGCGCGCCAGGCGTGGCGACGCCAGCGGGCCGAGCATCAGCGCCATGACCGCCACCAACGCCACAGGGTGCGCCTGTGGGTCGTCGATGGCCAGCAGGAAGGCCGTCTGCAGCGCGGCCAGCCCCAGGCCGAGGGCCCCCAGCCGGCCGCGGCCCCCCGCCACCAGCCGTGTGGCCACGCCGACCACGAACCAGGGCAGGAACTTGGCGGCGAAGGCCCATTGCAGCCACTCGGCGCGCGCGCCCAGGCCGGCCGCATGCCCCAGCGCGTACAGCGCCACGACCAAGGTCGACAGGCCGAAGAACAGCGGCGCGAAGCGGCGTGGTGACGCGAACCACAGCAGCGCGGCCAGCGCATAGAAGCGCACCTCGACGAACAGCGACCAGTAGGCGACGTCGATCCAGCTGGCGTCCAGGCCCGGGATCAGCTTGTTCCACACGAAGCCGTCGATGAAGGTCAGTGACGGCAGGAAGTCGGCCGGCTTCGGCGGCCAGGGGCTGGGCAGCAGCGACAGCGTGGCGTAGCTCAGCACCGCGCACAGCAGCATGGTCGGCCACAGGCGTGCGAAACGACGCACGGCGAAGTCGTCCAGGCCCGTGCAGCGTTCGAGCGTCATGGCGATGACGAAGCCCGAGATGGCGAAGAACAGGTGCACGCCCAGGTGGCCCCAGCGGAACAGCGGGAACTCGGCCCAGGCGCTGCCATACGGGTAGACCGCCTGGAAGCAGGTGAAGTAGTGGAAGCCCAGCACCAGCAGGATCGCCACGCCGCGCAGGCCGTCGAGGTGGGCCATGCGGGCGGGGGCTGTGGTGTTGCGATGCGTCACGCGATCTCCTCGGCAAGAGGCCGTGTGCTCGTTGTCATCGATGGCGGCGTGTTTGCGCCGTCGTCCTGTAGCAGGCCCAGCAAGCGGTTCGTGGCGTCGTCCCACGAGTAGCGGTGCGCCCGTTCGTGGGCCTGGGCGGACAGGCGGTCCCAGTGTTCCGCGGGCCCGCTGCACACCTGCACGAGCGCGTCGGCCATGGCCTCGGGTGTGGCTTCAGACAACAGCACGCCGCCGCCGGCGGACAGCAGGTCGGGTGCGGCGCCGATCGGCACGCCCACCACCGGCGTGCGGCAGGCCATCGCCTCCAGGATGGGCAGGCCGAAGCTGTCCAGCCGCGAGCCGAACAGCCACGCGTCGCATTGCGCGTAGAGGCCGGGTATCCGGTGCTGCGCCGGCAGGTGCACGAACTCGGCGCCGACGGGCAGGGGCCAGTCGGCGCAGGGCGTGTCGACGCCGAAGGCCAGCACGCGCAGGCGTGGGATGCGGCGCCGTGCCAGTTCGCAGGCGCGGGCGCAGAGGTCCGAGCCCTTGATCGGCGTGCGCGCGTAGATGAAGCCTGCGGTGGGCGGCTGGCCGCGGTGGCGCACGGGCGCATCGAACAGCCCCAGGTCGACGGCGTTGGGCACCACGCTGAGGCGCACATCGCCCAGTTCGGCCTCGATCTCGCGCGCCAGCGCCGACGAAATCGCGATCTTGCGATTCGGCAGGCGCAGCGCGGCGTGGACGCGCTGGCGCACGTCGCCCCCGGTCCACACCTCGTGGCCCTGGACCAGGTGCACGCGGCGGCCCTTGGCGGCCGGCAGTGTGTGCATCCACACGGCGGTTTCCCACCAGGTGGCGATGACGATGTCGGCGTCGGGCACGTCGTTTGCGGTGATCGGCCGCAGCCGCTCCAGCACGCGGTGCGGTACGCCGGACTGCGCGATGTGGCCGGCCGGTGCCGGCACGTGCCGCACCTGCGGCCAGCCCTCGCCGCGGCGCAGCGCTTGCCAGCGCTGGCGCAGGCTCGGCACGTCCGGCGCGTTGCTGACCACCTGCACCGCGTGGCCGCGCTGCTGCAGCAGTCGTGCATAGGTGGCGATGACGCGCGTGCCGCCGGTCAGGTTGTCGGCGGGCGTGAGGAAGGTGATCTTCATGGCGCGGCCGCCAGCTCGATCAGGTGGTCGACACGGCGCTGGAAGGTGTCCTCGAAGGCGTGGCCGCGCGCGAACACCACCGCGGCCCGCGACATGCGCGCGATGGCGCTGCGGTCGGCGTCCAGCCGCATCAGCGCATCCACCACGCCGTCGATGTCGCCCATCGGCACGCCCACGCCGATGTCGGCCAGGCGCAGCAGGCCGCCCAGCGCGCGGTTCTCGTAGCCAACGATGGGGATGCCGCAGGACAGCGTCTCCAGGTAGGTGCAGGAGGGGTCGCTCTGCCGGTGCAGCATCACGTACAGATCGCAGCGTGAGCGGATGGCGGGGATCAGCTCGGTGTCGAAGTCGACCGCTCCGGGCAGCTGCACGAGGTGCGACAGGCCGAGGCGCCGCACCCGCGCGCGTAGCTCGGTGTCGAGCTCGCCAGCGCCGTAGATCGTCCACTCGCAGGCCACGCCACGCGCTTGCAGGCGGGCGGCGACATCGATCAGGTGATCGGCCCCCTTCATCGCGATCAGCCGGCCCGAGAAGGCCACGCGCAGCGGTCGCGGCTGCTGCAGTGTGGCCAGGCGCGATGCCAGTGCGGCATCGTCGATCAGACTGCGCCGGCCCATGCGCGTGTCGAAGTACAGCAGGCAGTTGCCGTGCGCCTGGTAGGCATCGTGCGCCGGCATGCCGTTGGCCTGCAGGCCGTCGCAGGCCGCGAAGGCGGCGCGGCGCGCGCGCTCGCGGCGGCGCAGGAAGAGGTCGCGGCGCCAGCGCACGAACGGGTTGGGCGCCTCCAGGCGGTTGATCTGGTGGCGTGTCTCCGGGATGTACTCGATGACGTAGGCGCAGCGGATGCCGAGCTCGCGGCACAGCGCCGCCACGTGCAGCTGCCGGTGGTCGTCGGCTGCGGCCAGCACGACGTTGGCCGATGCCAGGTGTTTGTGCGTGAGGGTCTCGTGCGCGTCCAGCAGTTCGACGTCGAAGGGCAGGTCGGCCGCAGCGGTGCTCACGGTCCCGAATCCCGAGGGTGCCGTACCACCACGCCAGGCCAGACAGCCCACCCGGCCCGGCCAGGCGGCCACGTAGCGCATCAGGCCGTCGTGAAACTTGCGATCGAAGACGAACGCGTCGCCTTCGACCCACACGGGCACGGACGGGATCAGGATCAGGTAGGGGTAGGACACGCGCGCACCTCGGTCAGATGAAGTTCAGTGCGCTCATCTTCGGCCGGGTTGGCGCTGCGAATGTCACGCCTTTGTGAGATCGCGCGGTGGCGCGCGGCTCAGCCGAACCGTCACAGGGCGCCGAATCAGTTGCTCCGGCGCGCGAACGCCGACAAGGACTTGGCGACGGCTGCGCCACCGCGTGCTTGCAGGTCGTGCACAAGTTGCTGCGACTGGCCTAGTTCCGCACCAAAGTCATTGCCCTGGCCGCGCAGAGGTCCATGGAGATCGGATTGCCAGGAAGCCGCCGCTTGTCGGTACCCGCAACCGGCCATCAGCAGGCGCTCAAATCTGGCAGCTTCCGGGCGGTTCAACACGGCTACTGCCCGTGCAGCAGCCGGTGATCGAGAAGATCATCGCGCACCTGGGTCAGGCGATCCGCGCGTCGCCATGCGCGCAAGCCCGCGAGAGGCAACTGCAAGCGGCCTGCCCCCCAAAAAACGGCGGGGATCGGGGGCCCCTTGATTCGGGGGGGGCTTGCGGAAATGGCGTTGTCGCGCCGAGAGGCGTGTTCTAGACTGACGACAGTCCAATGCCATCTTTGCCGAGAGGATTCCCAATGAAACACCGAATGCTGATGCTGCCGTTTGTTGTTGCCGTACTGGCATCTTCGTC
>JANPMR010000108.1:0-2397 GCA_031427055.1 Rubrivivax sp. | reverse complement strand
CAATACATGACGAAATCAGCACTGTCCGGCACCGCCGGCCAAGCTCCGCGAAGCGCCTCCACGTACCCATCCCCCAGCGCGTCCCGCATCCGCTTGTTGCCAATGAACGGCGGATTCCCCACGATGAAATCCGCCTTCGGCCACTCGGCGGCGCGCGGGTTCAGGTAGCGCCACTGCGGCACCAGCGCCGTCTCGTCCGGCACCTGCACGCCCGTCACCGGATGCGTCTTGAAACTCGTGCCGTCCCAGCGCGTGACGAGCGCGCCGCTGGCATCGCGCATCGGCTCCTGCCCGTCGTAGGCCAGCACCGCGTCGCGGTGCTCGATGTTGCCGTAGTCGTGGATCACCGGCTCAGCGACCGACGCGCCGCCGAAGGTGCGGATGTGCCACTGCAGGTAGCCGATCCACAGCACCAGTTCGGCCAGCGCGGCGGCGCGTTCGTTGATCTCGATGCCCAGCAGCTGCTGCGGCGTCACCGTCTCGCCTTCGAGCCCCAGCTTGCCCTGGGTGTCGCCCAGGGCATCGAGCTGGTTGAGCACCTCGCCCTCCAGGCGCTTCAGATGCTCCAGCGTCACGTAGAGAAAGTTGCCGCTGCCGCAGGCCGGATCGAGCACGCGCGTGCTGCACAACTGGTGATGAAAGCGGCGGATCTCGGCGCGCGCCTCGGCCAGCTTGTCCTCGTGCTTCTTGCCCGTCAGCGCATTGGCTTCGTTGGCCAGCAGCAGCGCCGCGGCCTGGGCGTCGGCCCAGTCGGCGCGCAGCGGCTCCACCACGGTGGGCAGCACCAGGCGCTCGACGTAGGCGCGCGGCGTGTAGTGGGCGCCCAGCGAATGGCGCTCTGCCGGGTCCAGCGCGCGCTCCAACAACGTGCCGAAGATGGCCGGCTCCACCTCGCGCCAGTTGCTGGATGCGGCATCGAGCAGGCCGTCGATGTGCGTGCGTGTCAGCGGCAGCACGTAGTCGGCCTGGCCCGAACCCTTGAACAGCTTGCCGTTGAAGCGCAACACGGGCTTGGCCAGCGCCGGGCTGAAGCCGCCGCGGTCCATGTCGGTCCACAGCACGCGCAGCATCTGGCGCAGGGTTTGCGGGTCGTCGCGGTACTGGTGCAGCAACTCGACAAACGCGCCGCGGCCGCTGGCGGCCTTGGGCAGCAGGCCCACGTCCTCGGCAAACATGCTGAACAGGCAGCGCGTCAGGAAGGCGGCCACCGGTTCGGCTTTGTGGCCGGCCGCTTCGAGCTCGCGCGCCAGCACGGCCAGCTTGCCGGCCACCTCGCGCGTGACCTTGGCGCTGGCGCGCGCCGGGTCCAGCGCCATCGGGTCGGCCCAGAGCAGGCGCAGACGCTCGCGCAGCGCCGCGTCGCGCAGGTCCGGCAGCCGGATGCGGTGGCTGCGCGGGTCCGGAAAGGGCGTGTAGGTGGCGCCGCTGCGCGTGAACTCGGCGTAGAGCTCGATGACGTGGCCGACATCCACCACCACCAGGAAGGGCGGCCGTCCTTCGGCGGCCGGCAAGGCGCGGGCATAGCCCTCGGCCTGCGCGCGGGCGCGCATCAACGCGTCGTCAAAGCCCTTGGTGAGAACGTCGCCATTGCGGCCGGCCCTGACCTTCTTGGCCTCGAGCACGAAGGCGCCGCGCTTGTAGCAGTCGATGAAGCCGCTGCTCTGGCTGCCATCGCCATGGGCGAAGGTGATGCGGCGCTCGAAGACATAGGCGTTGTCGCGCGTGTCCTCACGCGCCGGGTCGGGCGCCGGTGCGCCGAGCAGCCGACAAAGGTCGGCGACGAAGAGCTGGTAGTTGGCGCGCTCGGACCCGCCGGCGTCTTGCCAGCGGGCGATGAAGGCCTCGACGTCGTGGGGGTCGGACATCGACCGCTCAGCGCCCGCGGCGGTTCATAGCGGTCGCGCGTCAGCCAGGATGCGTTCGCGCAGCGCGGGGTGCAGCTCGCGTTCGGTGCAGAGGTCGACCTTGATGCCGAGTTCGTCTTCCAGCTCGAGCTGCAGGCCGACGACGGCCAACAGCGAGTGGCCCAGGGGCAGGCTGACCAGCAGGTCGAGGTCACTGCCATCGTGATCGGCGCCGCGCGCGGCCGAGCCGAAGACGCGCACGTCGCTCGCGCCATGGGCAGCCGCCAGGGCCAGAACGCGGTCGCGGCGGCTGGCGAGGATCGTGGAAGGTCGCATGGGTGGATTGTGCGGTGGCGCAGCCATCCCCCGCGCCCGCTCAGCGCACCCGCATCCCCGGCACCGCGCCCGGCCAGGGCTCGAGCACGAAGACGCCGGGGTGGGCCTTTTCGTCGGCCTGGCTGGCGGCCAGCACCATGCCCTGGCTGACGCCGAACTTCATCTTGCGGTATTTAGAATTATGCCTAAAGAAAACAAGGCTCAAAACTGGGAAGGA
>JANPMR010000107.1:0-1576 GCA_031427055.1 Rubrivivax sp. | reverse complement strand
CTTGTCGGCGTCCAGCCGCCCGGCGTGCAGCGGCGTGTCCATCACCTCGCGCGAGAACACCGGGTGGATGGCCAGCCGCGTGAGGTGGCGGTTCTTGAGGTCTTCGAGCTCTTCCTTGAACATCGTCGACGCGACGCGGCGGTTGCCGTACAGCAGCGTGCAGCGCGCGGCCGGGTCGCCGTCGAGCACGGCCTGCAGGATCGACAAGATGGGCGTGATGCCGCTGCCGCCGGCCACCAACAGCACGTGGCGGGGCTGGCGCACCAGCGCGGCGCCAAAGTGGCCCTGCGGCTCCATCACATCGAGCGTGTCGCCGGCTTGCAGGCTGTCGTGCAGCCAGCTCGAGAAGGCGCCGCCCGCCACCTTGCGCACGCCCACGCGCAGCGGCTGGCCCGGCGCGGCGCAGATCGAATAAGAGCGCCGCAGATCCTGGCCATCGACGATGCGGCGCAGCGTCAGGTACTGGCCGGGCTGGAAGCGAAAGGTCTCGGCCAGGCTCGCGGGCACATCAAAGCTGACGACCCTCGCGTCGTCGGCATCGGGCCGCAGGGCGCCCACGCGAAGTGGGTGAAAGTGCAGTCCGCTCATGGGTTCACGGGATCTCAGATGGGCGCTCAGATGGGCGCTTAGATGGGCTTGAAGTGTTCAAAGGGCTCGCGGCAGTCCAGGCACCGGTGCAACGCCTTGCAGGCCGTGGAACCGAAGGCCGACAGGCGTTCGGTTTGCGCGCTGCCGCAACGCGGGCAGGCGACGTTGCGCGGGCGGATGCGGATGGCGGCCTCGGGCTCGTCACCGCAGCGGCCCGGCGGCGCGATGCCGTAGGCCGCCAGCTTGCGCCGACCGGCCTCGCTGATCCAGTCCGTCGTCCAGGCCGGCGCCAGACGATGCGTCACCGTCACCGGGCCCAGGCCGGCGGCGGCCAGCGCGGCGCGCACGCTGTCGGCGATGACCTCGGTGGCCGGGCAGCCGCTGTAGGTGGGCGTGAGCACCACCGTCGTGCCATTGGCATCCGAGCGGACCTCGCGCACGATGCCCAGGTCGATCACCGAGAGCACCGGCACCTCGGGGTCGGGCACGGCCTTGAGCGCGGCCCATGCAGCCTGGTCGCGGCTGCCCAGCGCGGCGGGGCTCACCAGCGGCCCCCGGGATGCTGGCGCTGCAGCGTCTGCATCTCGGCCAGGATGAAGCCCATGTGCTCGCTGTGACGGCCCAGCGTGCCCGTAGTGACGAAGGGCGTGGCCGCGGGCGTCGTCAGGCCGGCTTCGGCCAGCACCGCGCCGACCTGCGCCAGCCAGCTTGGCCGCAGCGTATCGCGCGACGGGCCCAGGCCGGAATCGGCCGCCGCGCGGTCCACCGCGTCGGCCACGAACATCTCGTTCGTGTAGGGCCAGGCGCGGTCCAGCGCGGCACGCATGCGGCTGGCCGAATCGTCCGTGCCATCGCCCAGCCGCAGCACCCAGTCACCGGCGTGCTGCTGGTGGTAGCGCGCCTCTTTCACGGCCTTGCCGGCGATGGCGGCCACGGTCTCGTCAGACGATGCAAGCAGCCGTTCCCACAAGGTCTTGAGCCAGGTGGC
>JANPMR010000106.1:0-5466 GCA_031427055.1 Rubrivivax sp. | reverse complement strand
CGTCAGGCGCCCAGCGCGCCCATCACGCGCGCCGTGATTTCGTCCACCGTGCCGGTGCCGCTGATGCAGGCGTAGCGCGCTGCCTGCGCGTCGCCGCTGGCGGCCCAATGCGAGTAGTAGTCAACCAGCGGCCGCGTCTGGCTCTGGTAGACCTCGAGCCGCTTGCGCACCGTGGCTTCCTTGTCGTCGTCGCGCTGGATGAGCGGCTCGCCCGTCAGGTCGTCAACACCGGCCACCTTGGGTGGATTGAACTTGACGTGGTAGCTGCGGCCCGAGCCGATGTGGAACAGGCGCCCGCTCATGCGCTCGATGATGGCGCTGTCGGGGACGTCGATCTCGAGCACGATGTCGAGCTTGACGCCGGCCGCCTTCATCGCGTCGGCCTGCGGGATGGTGCGCGGGAAGCCGTCGAACAAAAAGCCATTCGCGGCGTCGGGCTGATTGATGCGCTCCTTGACCAGGCCGATGATGATTTCGTCGCTCACCAGGGCACCCGTGTCCATCACCTTCTTGGCCGCCAGGCCCATCGGCGAGCCGGCCTTGACGGCGGCGCGCAGCATGTCGCCGGTGGAGATCTGCGGGATGCCGAAGCGCTTGCAGATGAAGGCGGCTTGCGTGCCCTTGCCGGCGCCCGGCGCACCCAGGAGGATCAGTCTCATCGCGTTCCTTGTCTTGTTCTTTCGCCCGCCTGCGTTGAAGCGCGGGCGAGCGTCTCGAATCGAGAATAGCACGCGCTCCCCAGCGTCAAACTGACGGCATTCCCTGGGTAAAGAGGGCGCGCACGCGCGCCAGATCCTCGGGCGTGTCGACGCCGGGACCGGGGCCGTGGGGGGCCACATGGACGGCGATGCGCTCGCCATGCCAGAGCACGCGCAACTGCTCCAGTGCCTCGCAGTCTTCGATGGGCGCAGCGCTCAGTGACGGGAAGCGGCGCAGGAAGCCGGCGCGATAGCCATACAGGCCCAGATGGCGCAGCGGCGCCGGGTTCGGCAGGGCCGTGACGCCGCCCGAATGGCCGTCGCGCCACCAGGGTATCGGCGCGCGGCTGAAGTACAGCGCGCGGCCGGCGGCGTCGAGCACCACCTTGACGACGTTGGGGTTGAGGTAATCGGTCACGTCGGTGATCGGGTGCGCGGCCGTGCTCATGACGCAGTCGGGTCGCTCGGCCAAGAGCGCGGCGCAGCGGGCGATCAAGGCCGGGTCGATCAGCGGCTCGTCGCCCTGCACGTTGACCACCGCGTCGTCACCGTCCAGGCCCAGCAATGCGCAGGCTTCGACCAGGCGGTCGCTGCCGCTGGCGTGGTCTTTGCGCGTCATCACGGTGGCCACGCCGTGCGCGGCACAGGCGCTGGCGATACGGGCGTCGTCGCAGGCCACGACCACGCGCGCCGCGCCGCTCAGCGCCGCGCGCTCGGCCACGCGCACCACCATCGGCTTGCCGGCGATGTCAGCCAGCGGCTTGTCGGGCAGGCGCGTCGATGCCAGCCGCGCCGGCACCAGCACCGTGAAGATCAAGCCGCGACCGCCGGGCCGTCAAACGGCAGCGCCTCGCTCTCGAGCATCACCGGGATGCCGTCGCGGATGGGAAACGCCAGTCGGTCGGCGTGGCAACTCAGCGCCACGGGGCGCTGTTCGGCGTCGCGCTGCATCTCCAGCGGCCCCTTGCACACGGGGCAGACCAGCAGGTCGATGAGGCGGTGGTCAAGGCTCATGGTGGGCGGCGCTTCAAGAGGGTGAGCAGGTCGGCGACAAGGGCGTCGGGCAGGACCAAGTCTAGCGGCAGCACCCACAGTTTCGTGTCGCCCAGACGCTTGACGTCGAGCTTGACGGCGTCTTTCTCGGTCACCACCACCTCAGCCGTGGCCGACGGCCAGGGCAGGGTGGCGTAGTCGAAGTGATCAGGCAGCGGCAGGCGCTTGATATTGAGTCCGGCGGCCTGCAGCATGGCGAAGAACTTCTGCGGCGCGGCCAGCCCGGCGGCGGCCAACATGCGCCGGCCGCGCAAGGCCGACAGCGGCACGGCCTGGCGCGCATCGCCTGCATGCCAGGCCGCCAACGGCCAGGCCAGCGTGAGCCGGCGGGTGGCCACCGCGCCGGGCAGCGCCGTGCTGGGGTGGCCGCCGGTGTAGAGCACACGCTGTTGCGGCGCCAGCGTCAGCGGCATCGGCTCGCGCAGCGGGCCGGCGGGTAGCAGCAGGCCATTGCCGGCGCCGCGCTGGTCAAACACCAGCAGTTCGAGGTCGCGGGCCAACGCGTGGTGCTGCAGGCCGTCGTCGGCGATCAGCAGGTCGACCTCGGGATGCCGGGCACACAAGGCCATGGCTGCGGCGTGGCGGTTGCGCCCCACCCACACCGGCACGCGCGAGCGGCGGTGGATGAGCAGCGGTTCGTCGCCCACGGCTTGGGCGGCACTGTGCGCAGTGACTTCGATGACGGCCGCCCCCTGGCGGCCAAACCCGCGCGAGATCACGCCCGGCTTGCGGCCTGCGGCCTGCATGGCGGCCACCAAGGCCATCACGGTGGGCGTCTTGCCGCCGCCGCCGGCCACCACGTTGCCCACCACCAGCAGCGGCACCGGCGCGCGCTGCGGCACGGCGCGTCGGCGCTGGCGTGCGGCCAGGGCGCCGTAGAGCGTGGCCAGAGGTGCCAGCAGTTGCGACAGCAGCGTCGGCCGCGAGCGCCACCAGTGGCGCGTCAGAAGCGCCTCGATGCGGCCGGCAAGGCTCACGCCGCGGCGCACGCTCGCACGGCCCCTTATCGGCCGGCGGCGTTGCCGCCCTGCGCGGCGAAGGTCAGCCTTGAGAGGCCAGCACGGCGCGCGGCGTCGAGCACGTTGACGACCGATTGGTGCGCCGCCAAGGCGTCGGCCGAGATGATGACCACCGTGTCGCCGCGGCCGGCGGCTGCCGCGGCGAGCTCGCTGGTCAGCAGCTCGACGCTGCGGCCATCCACGGCCTTGCGGTTGATGGCATAACGCCCGTCGGCGGCCACCGCCACGATGATCTCGCCCGGCCGATCACGCAGCTTCTCGGCGTCGGCTGCGGGCAGGTTGATCTGCAGCTCGGTGAAGCGCGAGTACGTGGTGGACAGCATGAGGAAGATCAGCACCACCAGCAGCACGTCGATGAACGGGATCAGGTTGATCTCGGGCTCTTCGAGGCGGCGGCGGCTGAACTTCATGATCCGGTCCGACGCCGGGCCGCCCCAAGGCGGACCGAGCCCCCTCGGGGGGGTGAGCCGGCGCCGAGCGAGCGCCTGCGCGCTCGCGAGTGGCTGGCGAACGCCATTCGGCCTGCAGGCCGAATGGCGGCGAAGGCGCGCCGCGACAAGCCTGGGGGCATCATGACCGAACAGCGAACCTGAGCAGGTGCGGCACCATGCGCTCGGCGGCCAGCTCCATGGCGAGCTGGAACTCGTCGACGCGGCCGCGGACGTAGCGGTAGAACATCAGCGACGGGATGGCGATCATTAAACCGAAGGCGGTGTTGTAGAGCGCCACCGAAATGCCATGTGCCAACTGCTGTGGGTTGGTGCCGCCCGAGGCCGTGCCGGGTGCCTGCGAGCCAAAAATCTCGATCATGCCCACCACGGTGCCAAACAGCCCCAGCAGCGGCGCCGCCGCGGCAATGGTGCCCAGCGTGTTGAGGTAGCGCTCGAGCGCGTGCACGGCGCTGCGGCCGGCGTTTTCGAAGGCCTGGCGCAGCGCGGCTTCGGTGACGCGCGGTTCGGCAATCACGGCGCGCAGCCCGCTGGCCAGCACGGCGCCGAGCACCGAGTTGTCGCTGAGCTTGTTGACCACGTCGGCTGCCGGCAGGCTGCCCCGCGTGACACTGATGACCTCGTCGAGCAGCGTGGGCGGCGCGACCACCGACTGGCGCAGGTGGTAGAGGCGCTCGATGACCAGCGCCATGGCCACCACCGAGCACAGCAGCAGGGGCCAGATCGGCCAACCGGCCGCTTGTATGATCGAAAGCAAGGTGGGTCTCGCGCCGGTTTGCACAGGGCCGGACAGCCCGCGTGGCGCCGGATTATGGAGCAAGCCCAAGGGGTCACCGGTGCTCCGCGCCCGGCAGCGGCCGGCAGGTGTCGGGAGCGCCGCGGAACTTGTGGATAAGCTTGTGGGTAAGCGGCGCGAATTTCGCCCGCAGCGCAAGCCAAAGGCCTCCAGTCGCCCGATGCTTAAAAAACTGGCGTCATTTTTTTCATGCAAATCAAGCACTTGCACGATCATGACTGTTGCGTGACGGGCCATGCCCAGGGTTCGGGCCCAAGCGGCGCGCCTGTGGACTTCCCGAGCCGCGCCGGCCGTGGCTTATCGCATGACTGAGCCCGCAATGCCGCTGCCGGCGCGGCTCGCCTGGGGCGTGGCCGCACTGTTGCTCGCGACTGGCGACGCATTGGCTGCTCGCTTCGGTGCGGTGGCGGTGCGCGGCGAACTGTCCGGCTTTTCGCGCGCCGCCAGCGGGCACTGTTACTTCTCGCTGAAGGACGCCGACGGCGCGCCGGCGCTGCTGCGCTGCGCGATGTTTCGGCGCGCCGCCTCGCTGGTCGACTTTGCACCGGCCGACGGCCAGCAGGTCGAGCTGCGCGGCCGTCTGGGCGTCTATGACGCGCGCGGCGAGTTGCAGCTCATCGTCGAATCTCTGCAGCGCGTGGGCACCGGCACGCTGTACGAAGAGTTCTTGCGTCGGCGCGCCAAGCTGATGGCCGAGGGTCTGTTCGACGATGCGCGCAAGCGGCCGCTGCCGGGCTTTCCGCGCGCGCTCGGCGTTGTCACCTCCACCGGTGCGGCCGCGCTGCGCGACGTGCTGACCGCCCTGCAGCGCCGCGCGCCGCACGTGCGCGTGGTGATCTACCCGACGCCGGTGCAGGGTGCCGATGCGCCGGCGCAGATCGAGGCCGCGCTGCGCCTGGCGGGCCAGCGGCGCGAAGTGGATGTGCTGCTGTTGGTGCGCGGCGGCGGCGCGCTCGAAGACCTGTGGGCCTTCAACGACGAGCGCGTCGTGCGCGCCGTGGCCACCAGCCCACTGCCGGTGGTGTGCGGCGTGGGCCACGAGACCGACATCACGCTCGCCGATCTGGCCGCCGATCTGCGTGCCGCCACGCCCACCGCGGCCGCCGAGCTGGCCGCACCCGTGCAGGCCGATGCGCTGGCGGCCTTGACGGCGCGTGAGGCGGCTCTGCGCCGCGCCGCCGAGCGGCTGCTGCAGGCCCGCGCGCAGGCGCTCGACACACTGGCGCTGCGGCTGGGCCAGCCGGCAAGATCGCTGGCCGGGCAGGGCCAGCGTCTGGACGAGTTGGCGGCGCGCCTGCTGCGTGCGCTGCGCGGCCGCCATCAGGCGCAAGCGGCCGATGCACAGCGGCTGGCGCAACGCCTGGGCCGTGCGGTGGGCGTGCAGTTTCAGCAGCAGGCGATGCGCCTGGCTGCGGCGCAAGACCGCTTGACAGCCCACGACCCGCAGCGCG
>JANPMR010000105.1:0-7825 GCA_031427055.1 Rubrivivax sp. | reverse complement strand
GATTTCGCAACTGACGCAAGGGTCCAGCGAATCGATCTCCTGCGCCATGCGAAATCTCAAGACTTGCTCGCTTTGCGCCGTCATGCCAAGGGCAGCGGCAGCCAACGCCCCGTCGGGATGAAAGTTCCACTCGGTGGGCGCGATGATGCGGTAGAGCGTGGCGCGGCCGTGTTCGACGCGCACGTGATGCAAGAGCAAGCCGCGGGCGTTCTCGGCCCAGCCCACGCCCACGCCAAGGCCGTCGCCGTCGCCCTGGCCGGCGGACAGCGCCAGCGCGCCCGCGGCCACCGGCAGGTGCCCGTCTAGCAGCCGCGCCAGCTCGCGCAAACGGGCGACGTGACGGGCGACGTGACGGGCAACGTGACGGGCGACGGGGCGTGCCCCCCGGCGCGGACCCCCAGGCGCGGCGGGTGGCATTGCGGCCTGCAACAGCGCGGCCACCAGCGGATCGGCCTGCCCACGCGCCAGCGCGCCGGTCTCGGCCGGCGCGCCCTGCCAGACCGGGCGCCGCGCGAAGGCGGTGTCGGCCTGCGCAGCGCTGAGCACTTGCTGCAGCCACGCGGCCTGCGGAGGGCTGGGCAGCAGAGGCACCGGGGCTGAGTCCGAAGCCGGCAAGGCCAGCGCCGCGCGCAGGTAGCGCGCGGTGGCGGTGACGCCACCTGCTGCCCAGTCGTGCAAGGCCTGGGGGGTGTCCTGCGCCAGCCAGTCAGCGGCGGCAACGCCAAACACGGCACGCGCCACCGCGCCGCTCTGCGGCGTCGGCCCGGCCGCGGCCCGGGCGCCGGCAATCGCTTCGGCCGAGGGCGCTTCGCCCAGGGCGCGCGGCCAGTCCAGCAGCACGCGGCGGGCCGTTTCGCGCAGCGTCTCGGCCGCCACCGCAGCGCTGCAGCGCTGCAAGAGGTCGACCGTCGGCGCTGCGCCCTCGGCCGCGGCCAGCGCCAGCTCGCAGGCCGCCGCCTGCGATGCGCCGCAGATCGAGAACAGGCGGGGCACCGCGAGCAAGATTTCGCCGACCTTGCGGCCCTGCAGCAGGCCGCCGGCCACGTCGGGCCGCGTCGATGTGAGGCTGCAGCGCAGGACGCGGCCGCCCGCCACGGCGAGGGTGACGCGAAGTTCGCCCTCGGGGCCCACAGTGCGCGCCGCTGGGTCAGCCGCCGGCATCGCCGGCAGGCGCTGAGGTGCCGAACAGGAAGCCGCGCTTGCTCAACAGCTGCGCAGCCGGCGCGGCGGCGGAGGCCGCGGGCACGTCGGCCGGCGGCACCTCGGCCACGGCGTGGTGGGCGGCGTCAAACAGCGCCTCGATTGCCGCCAGCGCGGTGGCCTCGGCGCTGGCCTGGTCGGCAAACTCGAACATCGGCGAGAACAGCGAGCAGGCCTGGTAGTCGCCCAGCACCGGGTCGTGGCTGCCGATGAACTCGAAGACGCCAGCCGGAAAGACGTAATGCCGCGACTCGCGCTCGCCGATGACCCGCCAGCGCTCGGGCAGGCGCGGCAACAGCACCAGGTTCATGAACCAGGGCGTGAGCAGCACGCCCAGCCAGTGCTCGCCCCAAGGCCGAAAGCCCAGCGCCTGCACGGCCAGCGCCGGGTTGAGCAGGGGCACATCGGCCATCGGGCCGCGCCAGATGGATTCGAAGCGCGCCTGCAAGGCCGCTGCCGGTGACGGCAGGGCAAGGCCCAAGGCTGCGGCTTCAGTCATCGAGCACCAGGAAGCCCGGCTTCTCGGCCGAGCAGTTGGGGCAGGACCAGTGCGCGGGCAACTGCGCGAAGGGCGTGCCGGGCGGGATCTGCCAGACCTCGTCGCCGGCCGCGGGGTCGTACACCGTCCAGCAGATGCGGCACTCCATGCGCGGGCCAAGTCCTGCCGGGCCGCCGGTGGTCGAGGCGCCTTCGGGCATCGCGGTGCCTCTCACACTCTCAGGCTTCGACGAGCGACTCGCTCATCCACTGCACCAGCTCGGCCAGGCGCTCGTGGCTCTCGGCCAGGTCTTCGGCCGCGGCCACCGCCACTTCGGGCAGCTCGACGACTTCGATGGTGTTGAGGATCAGCGTCTGCATGTTGTTGAAGTACTGCACGCGCCAGACATGGCGCGCCGCGGTGCTGCTGATGCGGCAGTTGCCGAAGCCGCGCGACAGGATGACGACCGTGCCGCCGTCCAGCAGCGCATCCAGGTGCGCAGCGTCTTCAGGCGACAGCGGCAGCAAGGTGAGGTTGAAGACGTGCGGCGCGGAGCCGGGACCGCAGCGGTCCATCGCCTCTTGCATCTCATTGACGAGCGCGGGCACGTTCATCGCGCCCACCGGCAGCGGCAGCGGCCGCAGCGCGGGCGACGAACCCCGCTGCGCAAGCTGCAACAGGATCTTGGGTATCGGCGCGGCCAGCAGGTAGTCGTGCAGCAGCGCGCCGCCGTCGGCAAAGTGCTGCTCGCGCCAGACGCCGCTGAACACCGTTTCCTGGACGCGGATCTGGTGGCCGGCTTCGACAATGGCGGCCACTTCGCCCTCGCCCAGTGTCTCGTTCAGCACGCGCAGCGCGTCGGGTGCCAGGCCCGCCAGGTCGAGCGCCGGATGCTCGCCGCCCGCAGCCAGCCAGGCCTTGAAGTGGCCCAGAAAGGCCTGCAGCACATCGCGCGCGCCGGCCACATCGTTACCCGGGCCGGGCTCGGGCAGGTGCGGCATCGAGAAGGTGCTCATCTCGCGCGGCATGGCCATGAACTCGACGCCGTCGTCGGCGGGCTCGGGCAGCAGGCTCTTGATGGGGATGTGGATGGGCTTCATGGCGTTCTCGTCGAGCTCAAGCGCAGGTGGGTGCCGAGGCCGGGCCGGCCTGACCGACCCCTCGCACGGGGATGCCCACGCTCGGTGCCCGCGTGGGCGCGGCGGCAAGCAGGCGGTCGAGCTCGCCGATATAGACATCCCAATCGCGGATGCCATCCACCGCGCCCAGGTAGTGGCCGTCGCGCAGCATCACGATGGCCGGCCAGCGCGCGAAGGCGTAGCGCGAGGCCAGCGCACGCGCCGTCACCGGCGGCAGCAGGCCGACACGAAAGGCGCCAGGCCGCGCGGCGTGCAGCTCGGGCACGATGACGGCCAGGTCGAGCGTCTCCTTGAAACGGTCGGGCTCCTCGGCGAAGACGACCATGGCGGCACCGGGCTGCGCCGCCCAGGCGTCGAAGCTCTGGGCGTCGGGCACTGCGGCGCCGGTCTGCGCCACCAGGCGCTGCAAGAGCGGATGCAGCGTCGGGTGCTGTAGCGGGTGCAGCGCCTGCAGCTCGTCAAGGGGTGGCGCGGTTGCGATGTCCATCAGGTCTCCAAGGCGGGTGCCACCGGTCGCAGGTGCGCCGGCAGTTCGGGTGTGCGGCCGACCAGGTCGGCGAAAAATTCGTCCACGTTGCTGTCGCCACGCTGCACGGCGGCCAGGGCTTGGCGGCCGGCGCGCGCCTGGGTGGCCTCGGTCTGGCTCATCACCTGGCGCGCGGCGCCTTGAAAGCCCAGCACCCAGGTGCCGGGAGGCTGCGTGCCGACGAGCATCATGTCGAGCCGCTCGCGCTGGCCATCGGCCTCGCACCAGGCGTGGCTGCCTTCGACCTGCATCACTTGCAGCGGCGCGCCGATGCACATCAGCCGGGCTCCTTGGCGTGCACCTGGTTGAGAAAGCGTGCGTCGCCCAGGCGGAAGGCCGCGTCGGCCGCCGGGCGCTCGCCTTCGTAGGCGTGGATCGCCAGCGCGCCGGCGTTGAGCGGCTCGTCGGGCGGCGCGGCGCGCACCGTCACGAGATGGCCCCAGCCCGCCAGCTCGGCCACCGCCAGGCCCACGGCCTCGTCCAGACGCTCGCGCACCACGGCGCTCAGGCTGCCGCCCAGGTCGTCCATCACCTCGGGCTGCACGCCGATGACGGTGATGCGCTGCGGGAAGCGCCCGCGCAGCCGGGCCAGCGACAGCAGCTCCATGAACGAGGCCTGGTGCAGGCTCATCGTGGTGTCGCTCCAGGTCGGCACCTCGGCGTCGCGCAGCACGCGCAAGCTGCCGGGCGGCAGGTCGTAGTCGATGGCGTCGAACACCAGCACGTGCTGCGCGGCGCAGACGGGGTCGAGCAGGTACAGGCCCTGCGTACCGCCATCCACCACCGAGACGTTCTCGGGCATTGCATAGCGCGCGTGAAAGGCCTCGACCGCGCGCACGCCAAAGCCTTCGTCAGACCACAGCAGGTTGCCGATGCCGAGCACCAGGCACGGAACCTTGCTCACCGCTTGGAAACCCGCCAGCCGTTGATCATCGTGCTGATCACGGTTTCGTTCGTGCAGATGTCCTCGCGCACCACCATGTAGACGTGCGCGATGGTGAACACGATCAGGTACCACATGCCCAGATGGTGCAGCGTGTGCACGTTCTGGCTGTAGCCCAGCAGCGGCAAGACCCACGACGAGAAGGCGATGAAGGCCCAGCTGTTCATGCCCAGGCCCTCGCCGTAGAGCGCGAAGCCGGTGAGGATCATGAACACCGTGCCCAGCGCGTACATGAAGCCCATGGCAGACATCGCCAGCGGGTTGTGCCCCAGCCAGGGCTCGACTTCCTTCTTGATGAACAGGTAGTGCTTGACCTGGTTGAAAAAGCCGCGCCAGAACGCGGGCTTCAACATGTGCAGCGGCACCAGGAAGATCTCGCGCGAATAGCTGTTGCCGAAGAAGGCCCAGATGACGCGCCACACGAAGGTGATGCTGAAGACGTAGGCGGCCGCGAAGTGGGCAAAGCGGATGTAGCCAAAGAGGAAGTGCTCGCTGGCTTCACCGCCGATGGAAGGCAGCGGGCTGCCGATGAGGTAGCCGGTGACCGCCAGCACCACCATGCACAGCGCCATCACCCAGTGCCAGATGCGAACCGGCAGCTCCCAGACGTAGACCGAGATGCGTTCCTTGCTCATCGTGCTCATGTCGCCTCCTGGGCGTCAGCGGACCTGGACCCGCGCGATCTCTTGGCCCTGCGGCGAGATCACGTGCGTGGCGCAGGCCAGGCAGGGGTCGAAGCTGTGCAGGGTGCGCAAAATTTCCAGCGGCTCGTCGGGCTTGGCCATCGGCGTGTTCATCAACGCCGCCTCGAAGGCGCCGATCTGGTTCTTGCCGTCGCGCGGGCTGGCGTTCCAGGTCGTGGGCACCACGCACTGGTAGTTGTCGATGCGGGTGTCCTTGATCTTGATCCAGTGGCCCAAAGCGCCACGCGGTGCCTCGCAGTAGCCCGCGCCCTGCGCCGCGGCCGGCCAGGTGGCGGGCTCCCAACTGTCGATGTTGGCGGTGGCGAAGTTGCCGGCCTTGAGGTTGACTATGAGCTTGTCGAAGAAGTAGCGCATCTTGTGCGCCGCCCAAGACGCTTCCAGGCCGCGCGCCGCCGTGCGGCCGAGGGTGGAGAAGAGCGCGGCGAGGGGCACGTCGAGCTTCTTCAGCACCGCGTCCACTGGCTCCTTGAACTCGGGCCGGCCCGAGGCATAGCCGATGACGTAGCGCGCCAGCGGGCCGACTTCGACCGCATGCCCGCGCCAGCGCGGCGACTTGACCCACGAGTACTTGGCGCTCTCGTCGATGTTGTCGATCGCGGTCTTGGTGCCCTTGGTGCCCTTGCCGAGCTCGAAGTTGGGCTCGGTCACGCCATCGAAGGGGTGCAGGCCCTGGGTCTCGTCGCCGTACTTGTACCAACTGTGGTTGACGAACTCCTGGATCTGCGCCGGGTCTTTCAGGTCGACCGGCAAGATCTCGCCGAGCTTGCCGCCAATGATCACGCCGCGCGGCATCAGCAAACTCTTGTTGCTGTCGTCGTTGGCGATGTCCGGGAACTCGCCGTAGGACATCAGGTTCATGCCCGAGAGCCCGCCGCCGATGGCGCCCCAGTCCTTGTAGAAGGATGCGATGGCCAGCAGGTCGGGGATGTAGACCTTGTCGATGAAGGCGATGGTGTCGTCGATGATCTTCGACACCATGTTCAGGCGTTCCATGTTGATCGCGCCCACGGCCCCGGTGGCCTCGAGGTTGATCGAGCAGGGCACGCCGCCCACCAGCCAATTCGGGTGCGGGTTCTTGCCGCCGAAGATGGTCTGGATCTTGACGATCTCTTTCTGGAAATCCAGCGCTTCCAGATAGTGCGCCACCGCCATCAGATTGGCTTCGGCCGGCAGCTTGTAGGCCGGGTGGCCCCAGTAGCCATTGCGGAAGGGCCCGAGCTGGCCGGATTCGACAAACTTCTTCAGCCGGCTCTGCAGATCGCGGTAGTAGCCCGGCGACGACATCGGCCAACTGCTGATCGACTGCGCCAGCTCACTGGTCTTCTTCGGGTCGGCCTTGAGCGCGCTGACCACGTCGACCCAGTCGAGCGCATGCAGGTGATAGAAGTGCACCAGGTGGTCATGCGCGTACAGCGTCGCATGCATCAGGTTGCGGATGATGTTGGCGTTGTCGGGGATCTTGATCTTCAGCGCGTCTTCCACCGCGCGCACCGAGACCAGCGCGTGCGTGCCCGTGCAGACGCCGCAGATGCGCTCCACAAAGGCCCAGGCGTCGCGCGGGTCACGGCCCTTGAGGATGACCTCCAGACCGCGCCACATCGTGCCGGTGCTCACCGCGTTGCGGATGACGTTCTTGTCGTCCAGGTTGACCTCGACGCGCAGGTGCCCTTCGATGCGGGTCACCGGGTCGACGACGACGCGCTTGCCACTGTTGTCGAGCCTGAAGCCTTGTGTTTCGATGACGGCCATGATCAGTTCTCCACCCGGTTTTCAGCCTGGGTCTTGTTGCGATCCGCGGCCCGCTTGATCGCCGTGACGGCGGCGTGCGCGACGACGGCCGCGCCGGTGATGGCGGCGGCGGCGATGCCCACCTTGTCGGCATTGGCCTCGACGCCGAACTGCGTGAGATGGCTCACGCGGTCATAGAACGAACCCTTGTCCCAGAAGCCGTCTTCGCTGCAGCCGATGCAGCCGTGGCCCGATGCAATGGGGAAGGACACGCCCTCGTTCCAGCGCGTGGTGCTGCAGGCGTTGTAGGTGGTGGGGCCCTTGCAGCCCATCTTGTAGAGGCAGTAGCCGGCCTTGGCGCCTTCGTCGTCCCACTTCTCGACAAACTGCCCGGCGTCGAAGTGCGGCCGGCGGTAGCACTTGTCGTGGATGCGCTGGCTGTAGAACATCTTCGGCCGGCCCTGGCGGTCAAGCTCGGGAATCTTGCCGAAGGTGGCGATGTAGGTCACCACCGCGGTCATGACCTCGGCGATGGGCGGGCAGCCTGGCACCTTGATGATGGGCTTGTCGGTGATGACCTTGTTGATCGGCACCGCGGTGGTCGGGTTGGGCTTGGCGGCCTGCACGCAGCCCCAACTGGCGCACGAGCCCCAGGCGATGACCGCCATGGCGTCCTTGGCCACGTGCTTGAGCTTGTCGGCGAAGGGCCTGCCGCCCGGCATGCAGAACATGCCGCCTTCGCCGAGCGGCGGATTGCCCTCGACGGCAAGGATGTAGTTGCCCTTGTAGTCCTTCATCACCTGCTCGAGCGCGGCCTCGGCCTGGTGGCCGGCAGCGGCCATGATGGTGTCGTCGTAGTCGAGCGAGATCATCGACAGGATGACGTCCTTGGCCAGCGGGTGGGCGCTGCGGATGAAGGATTCGGTGCAGCAGGTGCACTCCAGCCCGTGCAGCCACAGCACGGGGGTGCGCGGCTTGGTTTCGAGCGCATGCGCGATGCGCGGCGCGAAGGCCGGGGCCAAGCCCAGCGACGCGGCCGTGAGGCTGCAGAACTTGAGATAGCTGCGCCGCGTGATGCCCTGGCGGCGCATCACCTCATAGAAGGTC
>JANPMR010000104.1:0-12023 GCA_031427055.1 Rubrivivax sp. | reverse complement strand
GAAACCGCTGCCTTTGAACAGCTTGCGGAACTGCGCCTCGGTGCGCTCGCGCCCGCCAACGCCGACAAGCATCGTCAGATCAGAGCGCGCCAGCGAGCGATGGTGCGGCTCGTCGCGAAGCCGCGCCGGCAGCACGCGGTCGATCACCAGCAGCCGCCCGCCGGCTGGCAGCGCGCGGCGGCAGTTGCGCAAGATCGGAGCGCAGTGCGCGTCGTCCCAGTCGTGCAGGATGGCCTTCATCAGCAGCACGTCGGCTGCCGGCACGTCGGCAAAGAAGTCGCCAACAATGAAACCGGCGCGCTCACTCAGGCCCAGCGCGGCAAAGTGCGCAAGGGCGCCGGACTGCGCATGCGCCAGGTCCAGCGCGACACCATGCGCTGCGGGCCAACGGCGCAGGAAGGCGGCGAGCAATTCGCCATGACCGCCGCCGACATCGACCAGTGTGCCCGCGTCGTGCGTCCGTTCGACCTTGCGCACCGCATCGGCGGCGACGATGCGCGTGATCTCCACCATCGCCCGGTTGAACAAGGCGGCGGCGGCGTCGCGCTCGAGATGGGCAAAGCCTGGCGCACGGCCCGAACTGCGGCGGCGCGCTCAAGATCATTGCAGCGATCCTCGAGCAGCCGGCGATCCAAAAAATCCTCACGCACCTGGGATTGCAGGCTCGGGCACCGCCCCGGGCACCGGCTCGTGGCCAGGCGTTGCAAGCGGCCTGAGCACAGCTCAAAAGCCCCCCATCAAGCAGCCCGGCAACACGAGCTGCGGGAATCGGCTGAGTCCGGGGTTTTGGGGAGGGGCCAAAGCGGCCGAGACATCAGCGGTTCACCCGCAAGGAGCTTCGATGAATGACGCGCCCTGGCGGCACCGTCGACGCTGTGCAGGTCGCAGCCAGCTCCAAAAGACAGCATCAAGAGGAGTCTTGTGCCGTGCCGAGGCGGTCAGGGTCGAGAAACGGGGTGTTTGAATTCCCTATCCGCCGGCTCCATGGTCAACGTTTGCCGCCTGCTTCGGCGCTCGCATCGCTGCCGACACAGTTAACGCTCTGCTTGAACGGTACTCTTTGACAACACAGTCAGCGCCTTGCGTCCGGCATAAACCGCGGCCGCCCCCATTTCCTGTTCAATGCGCAGGCACTCGTTCCATTTGGCCATGCGTTCCGATCGCGCGAAGGACCCGACCTTCAGCTGCCCCGTGTTCCAGCCGATCGCCAAGTGCACGATGGTGACGTCTTCGGTTTCGCCCGAACGGGCCGACACGATCCTGCCCCAGTTGGCAGCACGCGCAGCTTCCATTGCCGCGCGCGTCTCGCTGACAGTGCCGGCCTGGTTCGGTTTCAGCAGCACGGCGTTGCATGAGCGCTGCGCAATGGCATCGCGGACCAGTGCCGCGTTGGTGACAAGGAAGTCGTCGCCGACAACCTGGATGCGCTGGCCCACCGCTGCCGTGAAGGCAGACATGCCTGCCGCGTCGTCCTCGGCAAAAGGGTCTTCGACCGAAAGAATCGGGTAGCGCGCCACCCAGCCGGTCAGCACCTCAAGCCATTCACCGGTGTCGTAGGTTTGTCGCTCCAAGCCCAGGGTGTAGCGGCCGCCGCTGCCGCCGCTGCCAAATTCCGAGGCCGCGATGTCCAATGCAATCGCCACCTGGTCGTGTCGGTAACCGGCCGCGTCGATGGCCCGCGTCAGCATCTCCAGCGCTTCCTCGTTCGATTTGAAGTCGGGCCACCAGCCGCCCTCGTCGGCCACGCCGTGGCGGCGCCCCGAGTCGTGCATCAGCTGGCCGGCCGTGCGGTACACCTCGGCGGTCATGACCATGGCTTCTTCGAAGCTGTCCGCACCCACCGGCATGATCAAAAAGTCTTGCACGTCGACGCGCCGCCCAGCGTGCGCGCCGCCGCCGAAGATTTGGATCGCAGGCAAGGGCAGGCGCACCGGGTGGCCGCCGGCGAGGTATCGCCACAGTGGCAAGCCGGCGCTGGCGGCGGCGGCGTGCAGTGTTGCCAACGAACATGCGATGGTGGCGTTGCCGCCGATTTCAGCCTTGGTCGGCGAGCGGTCGAGCGCGATCAAGGCATCGTCGATGCCCTGCTGGTCCATCACATCCAGCCCGACCAGGGCCTTGGCGATCGGACCGTTGACGTTGGCAAGTGCACGCTCGATGCCCCAGCCGCCAAATGCGTGGCCGCCGTCGCGCAGGTCGACGGCTTCGCGGCTGCCGCGCGAAGCGCCAGCCGGCGCCACACCGCGGCCGCGAATGCCGTTTTCCAGGATCACGTCGACCTCGACCGTGGGCCTGCCGCGCGAATCCCAGATGCGGCGGGAATGAACCGTTTTGATGTGTGTGCTCATGCCGCAGTGTTCCAACAGTCGACAAGCTCGGCAAGGTTGCCGACGCCGCTGCGCAGCATCGGGATGGCGGCGCGCCGCACGCGGTCGCGGTCGGCTTCGGTGGTGATGTATTCGACCGGCGATTTGCCATCGATGCGCGCCAGCAGCAGAGCGGCCAACAGGGCCGCGGCGCGCTGCTCCAGTTCAGTCGCAGGCTCCCATTCGACCTGCGCCAGGTAACTGCTGGCCAGCGCGTTGAAGCACCTCAGATAGTCGCCGCTGGCGCTTGGCCGTGGCACCGACTTCAGCAGCAGGTGATTGAGGCAGAACGCAAGGTCGAAGGCCGGGTCACCGTACCAGGCGCACTCGGCGTCCAGCAACACCGGCCCGTGCGGGCCCACGAGGATGTTCTTCGGGCTGACATCGCCATGCACCAGCGCCCGTTTGCAGCCGGCGGTGGTGTCGACAAGCCGCAGCAGCACCGCTGCGCATTCGGGATGGCGGCGCGCGGTTTCGACGAAGTAGGGCTCCAGTCGCAGCGCATAAAAGTTCGCGTCGTTGGCGAAACGCGCGGCCATCGCGGCGCTGCCGGCGGTGGCCGAATGGATGGCGACCAGCAGTTGCCCTAGCGCGCTGGCGGTTTTTGGATCGGCTACGCCGCTGAGCAACTGCTGCTTCCAGACCGGATAGTCCGCAGGCTCCAGATACGCCATTGCAAAGCTGTTGTCCTGCGGGTCGTGGCCCAGGATGGCTGGCACCGCATGCGGCACGATCTGGCCCGCGACCTGCATCCACAACACTTCGGCTTGGTTGCGCTGCACCGGCGCTTCCCACACGGCCGCCACCTTGAGCTGCGGCAACGCGCGCTTCAGGCACAGCGGCCCGCTGGCAACGGTATCGACACGCACGATCAATGAAGACACACCGCCGGTCAGCGGCGTGATCGGTGGTTCTTCGTCAGGCCCCACCAGCTGCATGCGCCGCAGCGAATCAAGCACACCTTGCGCCGTGTCGGGGTCGAGCTTCACGCGGCCGCCACGGTGTCGCGCACGGCTTGCGCCAGTGCGTTAGCAAACAGTGGGTCGTTGATGTGCAGCGGCAGCATCTGGATCTGGTGCGTGGCGGATGCGACAAAGGCGCGCTGCAAGGTGTCGAACAAAACAGCGTTGGCCGCGGGGTCGTGAAACGGCTGGCCCGGCGCATCGAGCATCGACAAGCCGTGCAGCGGCAGCAACAGCCGAACCGGGCCGACCGACCGGTTCAGCTGCTCGGCAATGCGCAGCCCGGCCGCGACCAGCTCGTCGGCGGTGCTGCGCATCAGCGTGATGTTGGCGTTATGCCGATGGAAGCGACGGCCGCTGTGTTGCGCCGGGATCGTCTCGGGTGCGCCCCAGTTGATCATGTCCAACGCGCCAACCGAGCCGACCCACGGCAGGCCGTGGCGTGCGGCCGCGTCCAGCCGGTTCGGCCCGGCGTCGCAGATGCCGCCGGCCAAGTGCTGGCCGACCTCGGTGGTGGTGATGTCGACCACGGCCTGCAGCATGCCGGCCGCGGCCAGGCTTTCGAGCGTGCGGCCGCCGGGCCCGTTGGCATGAAAGATCTGGGCGTCGAAACTGTCTGCCAGCAATGCGCGCACCGCCTGCACGCACGGCGTGGTGACGCCGAACATCGTCAGGCCAATGGCCGGCTTGTCGTCACTCGGGCCAACGCTGGGCACCGCATGCAGCAGCATGCCCGCCATGGCATGCGCGGCGTTGGCCAGGATGGTGCGCGACAGCCGGTTGAGGCCGGCAATGTCGGTCACCGGGTAGACGCTGGTCATGTCGACCACGTCGACATACGGCGCCATGTTGCCGGCGGCCATGGTCGACACCAGCAGCTTGGGCCGGCCGATCGGCAGCAGCCGCATGGCCGGCGCGATCATCGCGCTGCCCCCCGAGCCGCCGGCGCCGAGCATGCCGGTTATCTGCCCGGCCGCCAGTCGTTCGCGCACCAGCGCACACAGCGCTTCGCTCATCGCCGAGACGGCCACGCCGCGGTCGGTGGCTGCGAAAACCGCCGCCGCGCCACGCGGATGGTGCTGCGCCACGGTGTGCGATGGAATGTCGGCAGCGGCTTGGCTGCGCGTACCGATGTCGACCGTCACGACGACCACACCGGCCGCGCGCAGCAGGCTGGCCATGTAGTTCAGTTCGTCGGCCTTGGTGTCGAAGGTGCCCACCACCCAGGCGGCGGGTGCGGCGCTCATCGTGACCCGGCGAACTGCCTGTCGACACATTCGAAGAAGGTGCGGAAGGTGGCCGCGACCCGTTCAGCCGCCGCGGCTTCCTGGTCGGCGGGCACCTCCCATTCGGCCCACCATTCGCCGAAGCAGCGTTGGCCCTCGGTCACCGGCAGCAGGTGCATTTCAGCCACGTAGTTCTTCCAATCGGCAACGACTTCGAGAATGGCATAACGGCAACGGTGCTCGTCATCGGACAGGGCGAGCAGTTTTTCGCGGATGACACCGCCGTCGCGCGCCTTGAAGTTGCGGATGCAACCGACCTGGTCGGCCGGCCGGCCGTCTTCGATGAATGAGTTTTCGAAGAAGGGGTGGTAGTTGCCCAGCGCGCTGAAGTCGCGCAGCAGGCCCCACGCTTGTTCGAGCGTGGCGTTCATCACCGCGCTCACATAAACCCTGGCCATGGCCTATCTCCTTGTGCACGCAGCATACTGAAGCTTCAGAATGCCAATTGCTTGTAACGTTCAACATGCGATTTGATTGCAATTTCGGTGGGCAGGCGTTCCATGCTGCTGGCGCCGTAAAAGCCGTTGCAATGCTGGCTGTTTTTCAGCACGTAGGCCACGTCTTCGGGCGACGAGATGGGGCCCCCGTGGGCGATCACGATCACATCCTTGCGCACCTTGCGCGCCGCCTCGGCCCATTCGTCGATCAAACGCACCGACTGCTCGAGTGTTTTGGCCGTGGTGGCGCCGATGGTGCCGCCGGTGGTCACGCCCATGTGCGGCACGATGAAATCGGCGCCGGCCTCGGTCATCGCCACCGCCTCATCGGCGCTGAACACATACGGTGTCGTCAGCAGGTCAAGCTCGTGGGCCTGGCGAATCATGTCGATCTCGGTCGAGTAGTTGATGCCGGTCTCTTCCAGGCTGCGCCGAAAGTCGCCGTCGATGATGCCCACCGTGGGGAAATTCTGCACGCCTGAAAAACCGATGTCCTTCAACTTGCGCAAAAAACTCGGCATCAACACAAAAGGATCGGTTCCGTTGACGCCGGCGATCACCGGCGTCTTCTTGCAGACCGGCAAAACTTCACCCGCCATCTCGACCACGATGTCATTGGCATTGCCATACGCCAGCAAGCCGGCCGACGACGCGCGCCCGGCCATGCGGTAGCGGCCCGAGTTGTAGATCACGATCAGGTCGATGCCGGCCGCCTCTTCGCACTTGGCCGATAGGCCGGTGCCGGCGCCGCCGCCGATGATCGGCTCACGCCGCTGCACCATCTGGTTGAACTTCTGCATCAGCGCCTGGCGCTCGAAACGGGGCATCGTCTTCTCCTGGATTGTCGTGGGGTTGGCGTGGTGTTGTCGTCAGCGCGGGGCGACGGGTGGCGGTTGTGGCTCGCCGGCCGGGCGTGTTGCCAGCATGCCTGCGATGCCATTGCGAAAGGTCATCACGCAGACCATGAAGATGACGCCGCTGACCAGCGTGGCCCAGCCGCCGAATGCATCCAGGTAGTGCTGCAGGCCGACGACGATGGTCGCGCCGATGACGGGCCCCAACACCGACTGCATGCCGCCAAGCAAGGCCATCAGCACCACGTCGCCCGACAAGTGCCAATGCACGTCGGTCAGCGCGGCCAGCTGGAACACCAGCGCCTTCATCGAGCCCGCCAGGCCCGACAGCGCGGCCGAAAGCACGAACAGCACAAGCTTGTAGCGATCCACCGGATAACCCAGCGAACGGGCGCGTGGCTCGTGCTCGCGGATCGCCACGATCACGTGGCCGAAGGGCGAATGCACGACACGGTGGATCAGCGCCAGGCCGCCCAGCGTGAGCACCAGCACCAAGTAGTACAGCGCGTTGTCGTTGCGCAGGTCGACGAGGCCGAAGAGCCGGCCGCGCGGGATCTGCTGCATGCCGTCTTCAGCGCCGGTGAACGGCAACTGCAGAAACAGGAAATACACCATCTGCGCCAGCGCCAGCGTGATCATCGCGAGATAGATGCCCTGGCGGCGGATGGCCAGCGCACCGAAAGCCGCACCCATCACTGCGGCGCCCAGCGTGCCGGCCAGGATGCCGACCTCGGGTGTGAGCCCGGCGTGTTTGACAACCAGCCCGGTCAGGTAGGCGGCGGTGCCAAAAAACGCAGCGTGGCCGAACGACATGATGCCGCCGAAGCCCAGCAGCAGGTTGTAGGCGCAGGCAAACAGCGCCAGGCACAACAGCTTCATCACGAACACGGGGTAGACGAGCTGCGGCAGCCACGGCACGGCCACGAGTGCCAGCAGCACCACGAATCCGAGCGCACGCAGACGCGGGCCTGACAGCGTTAGGTGCTTCATCATCAGGCTGCCCCCTCGCGGCCGAAAAGCCCCCGGGGTCGCAGCAGCAGCACCAGCACCATCAGCACGAAGATGACGGTGCTCGATGCCTCCGAGTAGAGAACTCGCGTCCAGCCTTCAACCACGCCGATGACCAGGGCGGTAACGATGGAGCCAAACATCGAGCCCATGCCGCCGATGACGACGATGGCAAACACCACGATCACCAGGTTCGAACCCATGGCCGGATTGACGTGCAGGATCGGCGCGGCCAGCACGCCGGCAAACGCCGCCAGCCCGATGCCCGCGCCGTAGGCCAGCGTCAGCAGCAGCGGCACGTTGATGCCGAAGGACTGGGTCAGCGATGCCTTCTCAGTCGCTGCGCGCAGTGTGGCGCCCAACGGCGTGCGTTCGATCAGCCACCAGCTGGCCGCGCAGCAGGCGAGCGCTGCCGCGATCACCCAGACCCGGTACAGCGGCAGGATCATGAAGTCCAGCTGCAGCGTGCCGCGCAGCGACGCCGGCACCGGGTACGGCTGGCCCGACGAACCGAACAGCAGGCGGAACCCGCTTTCGATCACCAGCACCAGGCCGAAGGTCAGCAACAGGCCGTAGATCGGGTCGAGTCCGCGCAGCTTGCGCAGCAGCGTGCGCTCGAAACCGGCACCCACTGCGCCGACCACGATCGGCACCACGACCACGGCGATCCAGTAACCGACACCGGCATAGCGGTGCAGCATCCAGGCACCGAATGCGCCCGCCGTGAAGAACGCGCCGTGCGCGAAGTTCACGATCCGCAGCAGCCCGAAGATCAGTGCCAGGCCCAGGCTCAGCACGGCATAGAAGCAGCCGTTGACCAGGCCGAGCATCGTCTGGCCCGCGATGACGGTCAGCGGCATGCCGAAGATCTCGGTCATGCGCAAGCTCCCGACCGCACGGCGATGAAGCGCGGTTGGGGTCGGGCCATCTCAAACGCCCAGCCGCGCGGCAACGCGGTCGAAGTCGCGCGTCAATTCGTCGCGATTGAAACGGTCGACAACGCGGCCCGATTCGATGAGGTAGTGGCGATCGGCCAGCTCGGCAGCGAAGTGCACGTTCTGTTCGACCAGCAAGATCGTGTAGCCACGCTGGCGCAGCTGGATCAGCAGCTCACCGATGCGTTCGACGATCACCGGCGCCAGCCCTTCGGTCGGCTCATCGAGCAGCAGCAGCCGTGCGCCGGTGCGCAGGATGCGCGCGATGGCCAGCATCTGCTGTTCACCGCCCGAGAGCTGCGAGCCCGCCAGCCCTGCGCGTGCTGCCAGGTTTGGAAACAGCGCCATCAGCTCGGCTTCGGTCATGCCGCCGGCCGCGATCACCGGTGGCAGCAGCAGGTTCTCGCGCACGGTCAGCGATGCGTAGATGCCGCGGTCATCGGGGCAGAAAGCAACACCGGCGCGCCCGATCAAATGGGGCGCCAGGCCGAGGAGTTCGCGGCCGGCCAGGCTGATCGAACCGGTGCACCGCGTTTCGATGCCCATCACCGACTTCAGCAGCGTCGACTTGCCCGCGCCATTGCGCCCCAGCAGGGTCACGATCTCGCCGTTGTGCACGTCAAGATCGATGCCGTGCAGCGCCTGGCTGGGCCCGTACCAGGCCCGCAGCGCGCGGATGCCGAGCAGCACGTCAGACACGTGCACTCCGCGCGTTGGCTGATCTGCCGAGGTAGGCCTGCGCCACCCGCTCGTCGCGGGCGATGCTCGCGTAGTCGCCCTCGGCGAGCACCTCGCCGTGCACCAGCACGCTGATCTGGTCGCACAGGTTCGCCACCACCGACAGGTTGTGCTCGACCATCAGCACGGTGCGCCCGCGCGCAGCAAGCCGGATCAGTTGGGTGGCCTGAACGATGTCTTCGGCACCCATGCCGGCCATCGGTTCATCCAGCAGCAACATGCGTGGCTCTAGCGCCAGCGTGGTCGCCAGCTCAAGCGCACGCTTGCGGCCGTAGGGCAGCTCGCCGGCCTGGTGGTGGGCCCAATCCTGCAGCCCCACCTCGGCCAGCAGTTCGTGGGCGCGGGCGTCGTGCACCCGCAGGACCTTGTCGCTGCGCCACCAGTCGAACGAATGTCCGCGCCGGCGCTGCAATGCAAGACGCACGTTTTCAAACACGCTCAAGCGCGCGAACACCGCCGAGATCTGGAACGAGCGCACCAGGCCCAGCCGTGCCACCGCGTCGGCGGCCAGGCGGGTGATGTCGCGGCCTTCGAAAACGATGCGCCCGGCGCTGGGCTCAATGAAGCGGGTCAGCAGGTTGAAGCAAGTCGTCTTGCCGGCGCCGTTGGGCCCGATCAGCGCATGAATGCTGCCGCTGCGCACGCGCAGGTCGACACCTTTTGCGCCGCCGACGGCTCGAAAGCCGTTGAAGTCGCGTGCGAGTCCCTGCGCTTCAAGCGCATAAGCGGTGGGTTGCACTTCGTTGGCCCAGCGCGGTGACTACTTCTTGACCAGGTAGCAGGTGCTGGCCGACAGCGGCGCAAAGGCTTGTTCGGCAGGGATGGTCTTGAGCGGCTTGAGGTAATCCCACGGGCCTTTTGATTCAGCCGGGCTCTTGACTTCCCACAGGTACATGTCGTGCACCATGCGCCCGTCAACGCGGATCTGCCCCTTGCTGGTGAAGAAGTCGCTGATCGGCATCTCGCGCATCTTGGCCGAGACAGCGTCGGGGTCGTCTGTGCCGGCCGCTTGCACCGCCCTGAGGAAGTGCATGGTCGATGAGTAGTCGCCCGCCTGGCTCATGTTGGGCATCATCTTCATACGCTGTTCGTAGCGGCGAGCGAACTTGCGCGACTCTTCGTTCATGTCCCAGTACCAGGCGTTGGTCAGGGTCAGGCCCTGGGCGGTTTCGAGCCCAAGCGCGTGCACGTCGTTGATCCACAGCAGCAGCGCGGCCAGCTTCTGGTTTTTGGTAACACCGAATTCCTTGGCCGCCTTGATGGCGTTGATCGCGTCGGCCCCCGTCGAAGCCAGGCCAATGATCTTGGCCTTGGAGGCCTGCGCCTGCAGCATGTAAGACGAAAAGTCCGTCGTCGCCAGCGGGTGCCGCGCCGCGCCAACGACGCGGCCCTTCGAGGACCGCACCACGTCGCTGACCTGTTGTTCCAGGCCGATGCCGAAGGCGAAGTCGACGGTCAAGAAGAACCAGGTGTCACCGCCCTGTTCAACGATCGTGCGGCCGGTGCCGTGGGCCAGTGAATAGGCGTCGTACGCGTAATGCACCGCATACGGCGAACACACCTGGTTGGTGATGCCGATGTTGGACGCCCCGTTGACGATGATGTGGCGTTTCTTCTCCTTGGCCACCGCGGCCACCGCCAGTGCGACACCGGAATTGGAAAGGTCGGCGATCAGGTCGACGCCATTCGTGTCGAACCATTCGCGCGCCTTGGCCGCGCCAACGTCGGCCTTGTTCTGGTGGTCAGCGAACACCACTTCGATCGGCTTGCCGAACATCTTGCCGCCGAAGTCCTCGACCGCCATCCTCACGGCCTCGACCGCGCCTTTGCCGGACAGGTCGGCATAGATGCCCGACATGTCGGTCAGCACACCGATGCGCAGCACGTCGCCCGACAGCTTGCCGGTCTGCGTCTGGGCTGAAGTGAGCGACCCCAGCAGCATCAGAGAAGCTGCCGCCACTTGCTTGAGAACCTTGGCCATCGATGTCTCCTTGTTTGCGGTGAGCGGGCGCTTTCGAGAGGGTCCGCGAGCTGCCGATGCTAAGGAACACCGGCCCGCGCGGCCATGCCAACAAGGCACTGCGAGCTACTCAAAACACACCGATCAAGAAGAAGCCCCATTGGTGATTACCCGGCCGTGGCTGTGCTTGCGCTGGGGAAGAATCCTGCTGCGACTCTTCGCCCAGGCCTGGATGTCACCAAAATCAACCTAACGCTGAATGTCTGCCGAACCGATCCCGCTGACCGAAACGCACATTCTTGGCGACGCCAGCCGCATGACCGTGGTGCGTGCCGAACACTGCGAAGCACTGGCCGCACGCCACATTGCGCACGTTGCGGTGATGGACGCCGCGGCGCCGTACACGGTGGTGCGGACTCACCTCAGTGGGGCCTACCTGCATGTCTGCCTGGACGGCGAGGGCCGCACGCTGCTCGATGGGCGTTGGTACGCGCACAAGGCCGGCATGACCAGCTTTGCGCCGGCGCACGTGCTGCACGCCTTTCATTGCATCCCGGGTCAGCGTTGGAAGGTCTGCTGGGTGCGCTTCATGCCGAGCTCACCCCGTTCGGTCGAAAACGCCATGGCACCCGGCATGACGCTGTTCGACGGGCACGCACTGCAACACGCGATTCTCGGCTTGGCCAGCGAAATGTCGGGTGCCGTCGACCCCGGCAGTTGCGCGATCTGGGTCGATGTCATCGAACGTTATGTCGCCCGTGTGGTCGAGCCTTGGCAGCGCGAGCCGCGTCTGGTCGGCCTGTGGAATGCAGTGCAACAAGACCTGGGGCGCGACTGGAGTCTGGCCGACATGGCGCGCCTGGCGAGCACCAGCGAAGAACACTTGCGCCGCCTGTGCCAACGCAATCTGGGCCGCAGCCCCGGCAAACAGCTCGCCGCGATGCGCATTGCGCAGGCGGCGCATCGGCTGGCCACGAGCAACGACAAGGTCGAGACCATTGCCCGCGGCGTGGGGTATATGAATCCGTTCGCCTTTTCAAACACCTTCAAGCGCCTGACCGGGTTCCGGCCTTCGGATTACCGCACCAAGCCGCGCAGCCACGCTGCGGAAATAGCCTGACTGCGCCCGCCGCCGCCACTGGCCGCCGCCACTGGCTGCCGCCACCGGTCGGACCGTTGACAAACCACTCTTCAGCAGAGTCCAGAGTGGCTCACGCCATGAGCCATCGACAGCGACGATGAGGCCACCTGAACAGGAGGTTGGTGATGACGCAGAAGTGCCGCTACCCATGCAGCTTGGTCAGCGGCACCGTCTTCGAGGCCCGCAAGCTGCCGCTGCCCACCGGGTTTCTGGCAATGCACTGGTTGCATATCCCAAGAAGAACGTCTCGGCGCTGTTGGCGGCTGCAACTCAAGCGTCACCTGGGCGTGTCCTACGCCACCCCCTGGCTGCTCAATTGCAAGATTCAAGACCACT
>JANPMR010000103.1:0-1828 GCA_031427055.1 Rubrivivax sp. | reverse complement strand
TCGAGGTGCGCGGCATGCTCGCCGACTGGCTGGCCCTGGCCCGGCGCCGGCGTCTGCCGCGCGAACGGCGCGAGGCGCACCTGGCCGGCCGCAGTGACCTGGCCGAGCCCTTCGAGCGCCTGGTCGATACCGGCCTGCGCTTGAAGGAGCTGCGCAGCGAGGCCGAGCTGCACGAGTTCGTCGTCGACGAAGTCACCGAGCTGCTCGGCGCCGAGCGGGTGCTGCTGGTGCTGGAAGACCCGCACGGGGCGACCGAGCTCACCGGGTCGTGGCTGCCGACTGGCGAGACCGCGGCCGATCTGCTGGCCGCCGTGCAGCCCTGGCTTACTGAAGCGCGGCGCACGCGCGCCGCGGCGCTGCGCCACGGGCCGGCGGGCGAGGAGTCCATCCACCAGCGCAGCTGCCTGGTCGTGCCGCTGCTCGCCCAGCGCGAGCTGCTGGGCTTCGTCTATGCCGACCTGGAAGGCCTGTATGGCCGCTTCCACGATGGCGACGTGCGCCTGGCCACCGTGCTGGCCGCACAGGCGGCGCTGACGCTGCACAACCTGCGCGCCGCCGCGGCGCTGGAGCGCAAGGTGGCCGAGCGCACGTCTGAAGCGCGTACCGCGCAGGCCGCGGCCGAGCAGCGCGCGGCCGAGCTGGCGGTGATCAACAGCATCCAGCAGGGCATGGCGGGCAGCCTGGACTTCCAGGACATCGTCGAGTTGGTGGGCGGCACGCTGCGCCAGGTGCTCAAGAGCGACGACATCGGCATCCTGTGGGCCGACATGGCGACGCGCCGGGGTCGAAATGTGTACGTCATCGAGCACGGTGTCCGTCTGCAACTGCCCGACGTTGTGATCAATTCCGACGAGACATGGCAGCGTCTGCAGGCCCAGCGCGAGCCCACGGTTCGGAATACGCTGGCCGAAATCATTGCCAGCGGCGCGCAGGCCATTCCGGGTACCGACCAGTGCCTGTCGATGCTGAGCGTGCCTATCGTGGTGGGCGACCGCCGCATGGGCACCATCGACATGGAGAACCATGAACGCGAACACGCGTTCGACGACTCGCAAGTGCGGCTGCTGCAAACCGTGGCCGGCGCGATGGGCGTGGCGCTCGAGAGTGCGCGCCTGTTTGCCGACAACCAGCGCCGCGCCCGTGAGAGCGCCGCGCTGGCCGAGGTGGGGCGCGAGATCTCGTCCACGCTGGACATCGCCCAGGTGATGCAGCGCATTGCACACCACGCGCGCGAGCTGCTGGCGGCAGACAACAGCGCCATCTTCGTACCCGCAGACGCAGGCCAATACCGCGCCATCGTGGCCAGCGGCCCGATCGAGCAGCAACTGCGCAACACGGTGGTGCGCGTGGGCGTGGGCATCATCGGCCACATCATCCAGAGCGGCGCGGCGGAGTCCGTGAACGACGCTTCCCACGACAGCCGCGCCGTGCAGATCGCCGGCACCCCCAACGAGGCGCAGGAGCGCCTGATGGTGGCTCCGCTGCGCGCGGTGGACACGCCGCTGGGCGCCATCGCGCTGTGGCGCACCGGTGGCGAGCCGTTCAAGGCGCATGAGCTGGAATTCCTGGTCGGCCTGTCGCTGGCCGCCAGCGTGGCCATGCGCAACGCCAGCCTCTTCGACGAAGCCCGCGCAGCCAGGGCCGACGCGGAAGCCGCGCGCAAACTGGCCGAAGGCGCCAACGAAGCCAAGAGCAGCTTCCTGGCCACCATGAGCCACGAGATCCGCACGCCGATGAACGCCGTCATCGGCATGAGCGGGCTGCTGCTGGACACGAAGCTCGACGCCGAGCAGCGCGACTATGCCGCCACCATCCGCGACAGCGGCGA
>JANPMR010000102.1:0-2976 GCA_031427055.1 Rubrivivax sp. | reverse complement strand
TGCCGTGCAGGACCTGTGGATGCTGATCTCGGGCGACCACGCCACCATGGCGCAGCAGTTGAACACCCTGCTCGATGGCTACGAGCAGTTCTGCGATTTCGACGATCGCGAGCGCAAGCTCATCGAGCCGCTGCGCACCCTTCGCATGCTGCGCCACAGCGCCTGGCTGGCCGAGCGTTGGGTCGACCCGACGTTTCCGTTGAACTTTCCGTTCTTCGGCACGGCGGCCTACTGGAACCAGCAGACGGCCCAGTTGCGCGAGCAGGTCGAGGCGATGGAGGGCTGATCGCCTACGCTGAAGTTCGTGCCCAGGTACCGACCTAAACGAGCGGTAACTCGCCGTCCGGCCACAGGGAAGCGATCTGCCGCGCCACGTGGCGCCCATGCGCGTGCTCCACCTCGGCCGGCGTGAGGCCGGGTCGAAGCCGACGGGCGGCGGCCAGCGCCACGCGCGCCTCATCGGCGCGCCCCAGCCTGTACAGCGCCGCCGCTTCGACGATGCGCGGCAGGTGCAGCCTGGCGTCGCGCCCGGCGCTGGCCCGCGCCTCCACCAACGCCTCTTCGGATCGCCCGTCACGCAACAGAAACTGGGCAAGCGCCCAGCCCCAGAAACCAAGCCGCCGATCTCGCGGGCTGATGCGCATGCCGTGGCGCAGCGTCTCGATGCCCAACTCGCGCTGGCCCAGCATGGCCCGCGTCGTGCCCAGGGCCACATGAGCCTGTGCGTTGCTGGGGTCGATTGCCAGCGCCTGCTGAAGGATCTCCGCGCCGCGTTCACGCTGTCCCAGGTCGCTCAAGGCGCAGCCGGCGTAACCCAGCACCTGCGAGTCGCCGTCGTCCAGCGCCAGAGCCTGTTCGGCGGCACAGCGCGCCGCATCCGCGGTAGTCACCGAGGCCGCCCTTAGCCCGGTCGTCAGTGCCATCGCCGTGATCAGCGCAGACTGGGCCCAAGCCAAGGCGAAGCCCGGATCGATGACGAGCGCGCGCTCGAAGCCGGCCAGCGCTTCGGCAATGGCGCCCTCGGTCCAGCCCTTCAACGCGATCGCACCCGCCGCCTGGCGGTAGTGGCCCCAGGCATCCACGTCCTCGGGGCGGCGGCGCCTGATCAAGGTGATCTCGGCACGCGTCAGCTCGGGCTCGAGTTCAGAGATGATGCCGCGCGCGATGTCCTCCTGCAGGTCGTGCGCGGCGTCGCGGTCGACCTCGAAGCGCCCGCTCCACAGCACGCGCGCCGACTCGGCCTCCACGAGGTGGGTCGAGACACTCAGCCGGGCCAGCACGGGCCGCACGCTGCCCTCCACGATGTAGCGCACGCCCAGTTGTCGGGCGATCGACGAGAGCGCTTCGTCGCGCCGGCCGAACTCGAACGACGATGCACGCGAGATCACCAGGAACCCCGGCACGCGGGCCAATTGCGCGATCACGTCCTCGACCAGTCCGTCGGCCAGGAAGCTGATCGCCGCGTCATCCGATCGTGCCTCAAAGGGCAGCACGGCGATGGACGCCCGCTCTGCCGTGGGCGCCGGGCCGGCGCGCACCAAGCGCTCGTCGGCAGGCCCGGCCGCCGCGGCGGCCGCTGCCTCCGCAAGCGGCAGCGTGAACCGGTAACCGCGCCCGGGCACCGTGGCAATCGCATCCGCCCCCAGCAGCTTGCGCAAGGCCGAAACCTGCACGCTGAGGTTGTTTTCTTCGACCACCCGGCCCGGCCAGGCCAGCGCCAGCAGTTCGTCCTTGCCGACCACGCGGTCGCGGTGCTCGATCAGCGCCAGCAGCAGGTCGAAGGCGCGGGCACCCAAGGGCAGCGCTTCACCGGCGCGCAGCACGCGGCGACCCTGCGCCTGGATCTCGAACTCGCCGACCGTGTACGAAACGACCAAATCACTCTCCCCGGACGCGGTACTCGCAGGGTGCAGGTCCTGGCGTCGCAGCGCGCCCGACTCTATCCGGCGCCATCACGATTAGGAACGTTTAGGCGCAGGTTTAGCAGCGCTGAAGGACGGCATGGGGGTCGCGGGAACACAGTCCACCCATCGACACCGGCCCGCCGGCCACCCTTCAGGAGCAGCCTCATGCACACCGCCACTTTCGCCGCCAACACCGCCGCCACCCGCTTCCACTTCACCCTGCCGGCAGGCCTGCTGGCGGTGTTGCAACGCGCCGCGGCACCCGCCGCACCCGCCGCGCTCGCCGGCCGGCAACTCGCGAAGAACGCCACCACCTGGATCGCCCGCCCGCTGGGCCGCACCGTCACCTGCGAGACCGGCACGCTGTGGCTGACCTTCGACAACGAATCGCTGGACGTGATCCTCGAAGCCGGCCAGTCGCACCGTTGCGCCAAGGGCTCCAAGCTGGCCATCCACGCGCTGGCCACCGCACGGCTGTCGGTCGCCTGACACCTGCGGCTGACACCTGCGCCCGCGCCTGCGTCTGCGTCTGCGTCTGCGCGCCTGTCAGGCGTCGGCCGGCGGCAGCCCGGCCAGCGCGTAGTCGAAAGCCTCGTCCAGCGTCATGGCGCGGCCCTCGTCACGTGCACGGTGCGCCTCATCAGTACCCAGCGCTGCGCGCATCAGCGGCGTGTAGCGCACGTACAGCGCCAGCGCCGTGGGTGTGCGAAAGCGGATCGACTCCGCTTCGATGGCGCCAAGCCCGCGCGCGGCACCCATCAGGCGGCCGGCGCGATCCGGCCGGCCGCGCAGGAATTCGACCACGCCGGCGATGCCGAGAAAGAGGTTCGGCGTCAGGTCCACGCCGTTGCGCCGCAAGCTGGTGGCGCCTTGGCGCAGATGGCGATCAGCCAAGGCCTGCTGGCCGCCCGCAAACAACGCCGGCACGACCTCGACGAGCCAGCTGTCGACCACGGACCATCGCGTGCCGGTTGAGCCCTGCAGCGACAGCAAGCGCGACGCGGCTTCGAGCGCGGCCGAGTTCTGACCCGCCAGTTGCCGCGCTGCGGCCAGCCCGGACAGTGCCGCCTGC
>JANPMR010000101.1:0-2368 GCA_031427055.1 Rubrivivax sp. | reverse complement strand
AGGATCTTCAGGCCCTGCTCGACGATGCCGTGCGACTTGTGCCCTTTGATGTGGGCCACGAAGCCCACGCCGCAGGCGTCGTGCTCGCCTGCAGGGTTGTACAGGCCGTGCTCCGTCAGCGACGCGATTTCTTCAGGGGTGGCGGTGGGCGAAGTCATGGCGCGCTCCTTTGCGGCGGGCGTGTGAGGGACCGATGGGTCCGGCGAAACGGGCGCCAGACTACCGCAGTGCAGCATACGAGGCAATCGAAAAGAAATAGGGTCAGTGTTAGATATCTGATGTCCGAGATGTCTCGTCACATTAATGGGGACACATCAACTGCAGAGTCCAAACCTGTTGCCCGCTTACCGGCATGCAGATCGCATGCCAGCGCCGGTCGTTCAGATGGGCTTGTGTGCGGGTCGGCCCCGCGGCCGTGGCCGTGCCGGCCGGCCGGTGTCGGCGGCGACTTGGGCGGCGAAGGCGTCCGAGCCTGCAGCCCAGCCGCCGCTGGCTGCGCGCAGCAGCAACTCGGTGCGTGGCAAGGGCAGGCCGGCCGCCAGCATGGCGCGCCAAACCGCTTCACGCTCGAAGGGCGTGTTGCCGAGCTGCCAGTACTCCGGCGGATCGACCAGGGCCGCGTCGCGCACCGCGCCGGTGCGGTGTGCCGCGCTGGTGACGCCCACATCGGGCGAGCGGCCATCGACGAGGCGCAGGGCATCGAGTCGGGTGCTGCCAGGTTCCACCACGGCGCAACGGAATCGACCGTCCCACAGCGTGCCTGTGCACCGATGCCGCCGGTTGTAGGCGCTCACATAGCGGCGCCCCACCGACTGCATGAAACGTCCCAGCGCGCTGGCCTGCATCGGTGTGACCAGCAGCAGCACCTCGTTGTCCAGCAGCGCCAGTCCGTGGACCAGCAGTCCTTCGGCCGCCGCCGCCGCGTGCACGGCCGCCAGATACTGGCTGCGATCGATGGTGTCGGCAAACACCTGCCGACCGCTGTGGCCGCGCTGCAGCACCAGGTGCGAGTGTCCGGCCAGAACCAAGCGGGCCAGGCGTGCCATGGCCGTTCAGACCTCGAACACCCGGCGCCCGGTGAGGCGTTGGTGTTCGCGCAGCGCAAAGCGGTCGGTCATGCCCGCCACGTAGTCGGCCACCGCGCGGTGCCGGTCGACGCCCTTTGCGTGTTCGGCCGGCATCTCGTGCGGCGCCGCGGCGTAGGCGGCGAACAAGTCGGCCACGACGACGCTGGCCTGAGACGTGGCATGTGCGACCTGTGGGTGGCGGTACAACTCGCGGAACAGGAATTGGCGCAACTCGGTGAGCTCGGCACGGCAGACCGGACTGAGGCGCACCAGCGCTGGCAGCTTGCGCACGGCGTCGCTGTCGGTCGGCCCAAAATCTGCCACGGCGGCCGCCGTACTCGAGACCAGGTCGTCCACCAGGGCCGACAGCAGCCGGCGCAGCGCGTCAAACAGCAATCGCCGCCCCGGCGCTTCGGCCAGGGAAGGATGCTGCCGCAGCGCGTCGTCCCGCCAGCGCGCAAACAGCGGCACCTGGCCGATCTGCTCGAGCGTGAGCAAGCCCGAGCGCACGCCATCGTCGATGTCATGCGCGCTGTAGGCGATCTCGTCGGCCAGGTTGACGAGTTGGGCTTCGAGGCCGGGTTGCTGGCCGTCGACGAAGCGCCGTGCCGGGCCGGCGGGCTCGAGCGCGGTCAACTGCCGGGCGTTGTGGAGCGAACAGTGCTTGAGGATGCCCTCGCGGGTCTCGAAGCAGAGGTTCAGTCCGTCGAAGGCCGGGTAGCGTGCCTCGAGTTCGTCCACCACACGCAGGCTTTGCAAGTTGTGCTCGAAACCGCCGTGTGTGGCCATGCACTGATGCAGCGCGTCCTGCCCGGCGTGGCCGAAGGGCGTGTGGCCGAGGTCGTGTGCCAGCGCGATGGCTTCAACCAGGTCTTCGTTGAGCCGCAGCTCGCGCGCCATGGAGCGCGCGAGCTGCGCCACTTCCAGAGAGTGCGTCAGGCGCGTGCGGAAGAGGTCGCCTTCGTGATTGATGAAGACCTGCGTCTTGTAGACCAGGCGACGAAAGGCCGTGCTGTGCACGATGCGATCACGGTCGCGCTGGTGCTCGTTGCGCGGCGGCGAAGGCGGCTCGGCGATGCGCCGCCCGCGCGAACGATCCGGATGACAGGCCCAGGGCGCCAGTGCGTCGAGGTTCACGGCGCTGCGTGGGCTGCCGGGCTGTGGCGCTGGATGACGCGCTCGACGAGGGCGTCAGGGGCTGCGCGCATGCCAGCCCGACCGGGCGACTCGATGACGACGAATCGGATCTCGCCGTCGAGCGCCTTCTTGTCCACGCGCATCAACTCGAACCAGCGCGCCAA
>JANPMR010000100.1:0-2682 GCA_031427055.1 Rubrivivax sp. | reverse complement strand
CGGGCCCCAAGTACCTGGTGTGCAACAGCGACGAAGGCGAGCCGGGCACCTGCAAGGACCGCGACATCCTGGCCTACAACCCGCATATCGTGATCGAAGGCATGGCGATTGCCGCCTACGCGATGGGCATCAAGGTCGGCTACAACTACATCCACGGTGAGATCTTCGAGGTCTACCAGCGCTTCGAAGAGGCGCTTGAAGAAGCCCGCGCCGCTGGCCTTCTCGGCGACCAGATCCTGGGCAGCAACTACAGCTTCCAGCTGCACGCCTTTCATGGTTTCGGCGCCTACATCTGCGGCGAAGAAACCGCGCTGCTCGAGTCACTCGAAGGCAAGAAGGGTCAGCCGCGCTTCAAGCCGCCGTTTCCGGCCAGCTTTGGCCTCTATGGCAAGCCGACCACCATCAACAACACCGAAACCTTTGCCGCGGTGCCGTGGATCATCAACCACGGCGGCCAGAAGTACCTCGAGTGCGGCAAGCCCAACAACGGCGGCACCAAGATCTTCAGCGTGGTGGGCGATGTCAACCAGCCGGGCAACTTCGAGGTGCCGCTGGGCACGCCCTTCAGCAAGCTGCTCGAGCTGGCCGGCGGCGTGAGGGGCGGCGCGCTCAAGGCCGTGATCCCCGGCGGCTCGTCGGCGCCGGTGCTGCCGGGCAAGACCATGATGGACCTGACGATGGACTACGACGCCATCGCCAAGGCCGGCTCGATGCTGGGCTCTGGCGCGGTGATCGTGATGAACGACACCCGCTGCATGGTCAAGAGCCTGCTGCGCCTGAGCTACTTCTACCAGCACGAAAGCTGCGGCCAGTGCACGCCTTGCCGCGAAGGCACGGGCTGGCTGTGGCGCCTGGTCGACCGCATCGAACACGGCAAGGGCAAGTCCGAAGATCTGGCGCTGCTCGACAGCGTGGCCGACAACATCAAGGGCCGCACCATCTGCGCCCTGGGTGACGCCGCCGCGATGCCGGTGCAGGGCATGCTCAAGCACTACCGCGACGAGTTCGCGTACCACGTCGAACACAAGACCTGCATGGTCAAGCAACCCGTCTGAACATGGCCGACATCGACATCGACGGCAAGAAGGTCACCGTTCCCGACGGCAGCGTGGTCATGCAGGCGGCCGACGCGGCGGGCATCTACGTGCCGCACTTCTGTTATCACAAGAAGCTGAGCATCGCGGCCAACTGCCGCATGTGCCTGGTCGACATCGAGAAGATGCCCAAGCCGATGCCGGCCTGCGCCACACCGGTCAGCAACGGCATGGTGGTGCGCACCAAGAGCGACAAGGCGCTGAAGGCGCAGCAGTCGGTGATGGAGTTCCTGCTCATCAACCACCCGCTGGACTGCCCCATCTGCGACCAGGGCGGCGAGTGCCAATTGCAAGACCTGGCCGTGGGCTACGGCGGCAGCGCGTCGCGCTACCAAGAAGAAAAGCGCGTCGTCTTCCACAAGGATGTCGGCCCGCTCATCAGCATGGAAGAGATGAGCCGCTGCATCCACTGCACGCGCTGCGTCCGCTTTGGGCAAGAGGTGGCCGGGGTGATGGAACTCGGCATGATCCACCGCGGCGAGCACAGCGAGATCACCACCGCAGAAGGCCGCAGCATCGACAGCGAACTGTCGGGCAACATGATCGACATCTGCCCGGTTGGCGCGCTCACCAGCAAGCCGTTCCGTTACAGCGCCCGCACCTGGGAGCTCTCGCGCCGCAAGTCGGTGTCGCCGCATGACAGCAGCGGCGCCAACCTCGTGGTGCAAGTCAAGGCCGGCAAGGTGATGCGTGTCGTGCCGCTCGAGAACGAAGCCGTCAACGAGTGCTGGATTGCCGACCGCGACCGTTTCAGCTACGAAGCCCTCAACGGCGAGCAGCGGCTGACGCAGCCGATGATCAAGCAGGGCGGCGCCTGGCAGGTGGTGGACTGGAACACCGCGCTGGCCTACGTGGCCGACGGCCTCAAGCGCGTCAAGGCCGAGTTTGGTACGGCCGGGATCGGCGCCATGGGTCATGCCTCGTCCACCGTCGAAGAACTGCACTTGCTGGCCAAGCTGGTGCGCGGGCTGGGCAGCGAGAACATCGACCACCGCACCCGGCACGCCGACTTCGCCAATGCCGCGCCGGCCGGCCAGGCGCGCTGGCTGGGCACCACCGTGGCCTCGCTGTCCACGCTCGACAGGGCCTTCGTCATCGGCTCCTTCCTGCGCAAGGATCACCCCTTGTTTGCGCTGCGCCTGCGCCATGCGGCGCGCCGCGGCGCGCGCGTGCACAGCCTGCATGCGGTGCATGACGACTGGCTGCTGCCGGTGGCGACACGCTTCACGCGCGCGCCGTCGGCATGGCCCCAAGCGCTAGCCGAAGTGGCAGCGGCGGTCGCCACCGCCAAGGGCATCGACGCACCCGTGGCTGTGCAGGCAAGCGCCGAGGCGCAGGCCATTGCCGCCTCCCTGCTGTCGGGCGAACGTGTCGCGCTCTTGCTGGGCAACGCCGCGGCCCAGCATCCGCAGGCCGGCACGCTGCTGGCGCTGGCGCAGTGGATCGCCGAGCAGACCGGCGCGAGTTGCGGCTACCTGGGCGAATCTGGCAATGGTGTCGGCGCTCAGCTTGTCAGCGCCGTGCCGGGCGAAGGCGGCCTCAACGCCGGCCAGATGCTGTCGCAACCCATGAAGGCGCTGCTGCTGCT